>DNPI01000154.1:0-806 GCA_003501525.1 Planctomycetota bacterium | reverse complement strand
GAGGAGATGCGGACAAGCCGATGTTGCAGCGAATTTATGGTACTGCCTGGTGGAGCCGCAAAGATTTGAGGAGGTATTTAGCTTGGCTTGAAGAGGTTCAGAAAAGAGACCATCGGCGACTGGGCCGGGAGCTCGATCTTTTTTCTTTGAATCCAGACTTTGGAGCAGGATTGGTTTTTTGGCATCCTAAGCTTGGCCAAGTGCGCAGGAAGCTGGAGGCTTGGTGGTGGGATCTGCATGAAGCAGCGGGATATTGGCCGGTCTATACGCCCCATGTTGCAGGTGAGCCTGTTTTTGAGCAGTCAGGGCACTTGGAGAACTATGCTGACATGATTTGGGCGCCAATGGATGTTGATGGGCGACCTCATCGCGTTAAGCCAATGAATTGCCCCGGCCATGTGGCTATTTTTAATAGTCGGCGCCACAGCTATCGGGATTTGCCGATTAGATATGCGGAGCTCGGCTCGGTTTATCGCTATGAACCTTCAGGTACTCTTCATGGGATGCTCCGGGTCCGTGGCTTTACGCAGGATGATGCGCATATCTTTTGCACCCAGGGCCAATTAGAGGATGAGCTTGTCGGTGTTTTGGAGATGGTCGACGAGATTCTTTCGACATTCGGCTACTCCTATACCGCTTATCTCGCTACAAGACCGGAGAAGTCAATGGGTGGTGATGATGTTTGGGATCACGCGATGCAGGCTCTTCGAGGAGCGGCGGCGCGGAGAGAGTTGCATCTTGAGGATGACCCGGGTGGCGGCGTTTTTTATGGGCCAAAAATTGACTTTAAAATGCGCGACGCGTTG
>DNPI01000193.1 GCA_003501525.1 Planctomycetota bacterium | reverse complement strand
GGGGTTTTTTGCCTCGCGTCGCAAGTTTGATTACTACGCTTGTTGACATACAACACGCCTACAATATTGCACGAATGAAGACGCCTTCTTTGATGATTCCCGTGATTCTTGGATGACCGAAACTTGAGGCTCTTCAAAAAGCGCCGTATACGCACTACTCTTAAGAGGCTTTTCCGACCTCTGCGTAAAGGATCTCGAATTTATGTCGGATGTGGCCAAGAGCAACGAGAAGGATTTGTTCACTGTGACATTCGTAAGCACAGCAATGTTCAGGTGCGCTGTTCGGCCTGGGAACTGGATCGACACTTTGCTGACGCAGAGCACATATACAGCCGAGATTTGATTGAGCGCTTGTGCGCAGAAGAGATAGAAAACTATTTGCGTTCAGCCTATGCGGCTCTTGCGTTGGGTGGAGTGATTGAAGCGGATGACCTAGATGTGCGTGTACAGGTAGAGGGAGAGGAAGAAGGGTGTACGAGTTCACCTTTGCGTTCTCTGCTGGCTCGTGCCGGGTTTAGTCGCATCGCCATAGAAAGGGAAGATGGGCGGGTTTTTACTACAGCTAAAAAAATGTTGGAGTTCGGAGAGCGCCAAGTAGCACCAGAGATTGCGATGGTTCGCGCCGACCATCGTGGCCGGTACTTGTGGGCGAGTCAGTTTTTGAGTGGTGAGGGGCATGTGTGCGATTTGGCTTGTGGTATCGGATACGGAAGCTGGATTCTGGCCGAATCGAAATGTTGTGATGCTGTCTCCGGATTTGATCTCGAAGCCGAAGCTATCGCTTATGCCGAAGAGTTTTATTCCCACCCGAAGGCAACTTTTCAGGTGGGGGACATCACATCCTCTGTTTGGGGGGAATCCATTGATGTTGTCGTTAGCTTTGAGACCATCGAGCATTTGCCGGATCCGGTCCCTTTTCTGCAAAGAGTTCGAAGCTCGTTACGGGCAGGTGGGAAACTCTTTTGTTCGACACCTAACCAAACGACCATGCCTTTTAAGAAGGAAAGGTTCCCATACCACGTGCGCCACTTCACTCCTGACGAATTCCGCGTGCTCCTTGAGGACTGTGGTTTCGAAGTGCTTTCTATGCATTCACAGCATGATGTCAATTCCGAGGGCATTAATGACGACGAAGACGGGCTTTTCCTTTTGGCCATTGCGACACCCCTTGAGTAAGTCGGTTTTATGAGTGTCTGGTTCATCTCATTGTTGCTGCAAGCGACCCTTGCTTTGCCCGAAGTTGAGCGCTTACCGGAACCGAGTTCAGCTGGTTCGACTGGCCCGAATTGGGTGCGCGGCGCCCCTGAGCCAACGCTGATTTGGATGGAACGCGAAAGGGATAAGACAGTGATTCTCCAGGAAAGCGTCTGGCGCGAAGGCAGTTGGTCCCCAAAGACAGCCCAAACTCAATCAAACAAAGCTTTTGTTAATTGGGCCGACTTCCCACAAGCTGCGGTCTCATTACAGGGTAATTCCCTTTATGCCACCCTGGAGCTTATGGATTACCCCCATCTTTCTTATGGAGTCCGCTTAAATACCGAATCAGGAAATACTGCTTGGTTGCACCAGGATACGAGTGGCGTGGAACATGGATTCCCTAGTTTGGTTGCTCACCCAGCAGAAGGGTGGCTTGCGATTTGGCTAGATGGAAGGGGAGGTAGTGGTCACGGCCATGGCTCTGAGAGTGAGAGAATGAGCCTGATGGCTGCCCGGGTGACTGCCACTGGAGAGGCCCTCGGGGAGGTAGTTATTGATGCGCGAGCTTGCTCTTGCTGTTCTACGGATTTAGCTTTCGCTGAAGATGGAGCGGCTTGGGCGGTTTACCGAGATCGCAGTGATGATGAAGTTCGTGATATTGCTTTAGTCCAAATCCCGGCAAACTTAGGCGTCGAGGATGGGGAAAGCGCGGCTGTCTTGGAGTCTAGAATTCCCGTTCCGGATGGGTGGAAGGTTTTGGGTTGCCCTGTTAATGGCCCAGCTCTTGCTATTGAGGCGAACCAATTGGCTTATTGTTGGTTCACCATGGGGAAAGATGGCAGCCAACCCCAAGTCCGCTTGGCTGTTTCTACTGATGGTGGTGATACTTTTGGTATCCCGTACAGAATTTCTTCTGGCCGCTCTTTGGGGCGAGTGGATTTGGAGTTTGTGGATGCTGATACCTTGCTCGTCACATGGCTTGAATCTAGGAGTCAAGGTGCGGCGTGGATGGCCAAGACCCTGAATGTCAAAACGCGAGAATTTTCTCAGGCAATGCTTGTGGATTCGGTTTCGGGCTCTCGGTCCGATGGTTTTTTGCGATTGTCTAAGCAACAAAGCGACATATACGCAGCTTGGTTAGATGATGGCATTGTTCGCACTGCGCGAATCAGCAATCCGAGAACCCTCCAGGAATAGAATCTCACACCATCGTGGCGAGCAAAAAAGCTCGGCTAAGTGGCTGACCCTGCCTTTACGAAGCTGGTTTTCACGAGGATAATGGTGGTCTCGTTTTTAACGACGGAATGCTGCAATACCCATGATTCACAAAATCCTTACTGTTACGTTTTCTCTCCTCTTGCTGACCTTGCTTGCAGGGCGGCGTGCGCCAGATTTAGTCGATGCGGCTGATATGTCCTCGACCGTGCCAATTTCGGGTGAGCGCGATCGTTGCGGTACTCCCGAGCGCTTACCTGCGGGACCTGGTCAGTCAGGAGATCCCGCCGATTGTGGTTATTGGACAAACTCACCTCAGCCTGAGTATGACCCGACCTTTTATTACGACATCCCTGTGGTTTTCCATGTAATGCAGAATAGTTCGGGGGATGGGTTCCTCAGCGCAGCAACTATTCAAGACCAAATCGATGTCCTAAATGAAGATTTCCAAGCAATCCCAGGTTCGCCTGGTGCTCCCGGGACCGACGCCAATATCCGTTTTTATCTGGCTACTACCGATCCTCAAGGAAATGCGACGAATGGTATTACCTACAGCACTAACAATAATTGGTATTTGGACTCTGGTAATTACTGGGACACGCTTGCTTGGGACACGAATCTGTACCTCAACATCTACACAAACGCGGTTCCTTGCTGCTATGGATATGTCGCGGATTTTCCGCAAACCGGGATTGTCGGCACGAATGAGGATCGAGTCGTTTTGTGGTGGGAAGCTGTAGGGAAGCAGCCAACGTCTGGTTATCCGGGAAACATGGGCCGTACGGCTACGCATGAGGTCGGCCATTATCTCGGCCTCTACCACACGTTTGATTCTGGTTGTGGCTCTGCGGCTAATTGCTACGACACAGGAGACCTTATTTGCGATACGAATAGGCAGCGGAGCCCAACCTATGGATGCCCAAGCTCGTCTAGTTCCTGTAATAGCCAGGATCCGTTCCACAATTACATGGATTACTCAGATGACATCTGTTTTTGGGAATTTACACCGGAGCAGGTCAATCGGATGCGCTGCGTTCTTGAGAACTGGCGACCAGACTTATGGACAGGTGCAGCACCAACGCTTTCCGTTAGCAACCTGGTAGCAGGGCAAACAGGGCTTGTAGAGGTCTGGAACGCTACCCCTAATAACCGTTGCCACTTCGCTTGGTCCCTTAATGGTGGAGGGCCTATTTCCACGCCCTTTGGTGATGCGATGTTGACTCCGCCCTATCAGCTAAGAATGCTGCAGACAGACTCGACAGGGTATGCGTCTTATTCGGCAAGTATCCCGGTGTCCGCAGCTGGAGTTACCGTGTGGTGTCATGGGACAGATATCGGAACGCGTTCAATGCTGAATGCACTGATGTTGGTTGTCCAATAGAGGCAGGCTTGCATTTTGAGCGACTCAGGGGGGGGGAATTAGCCCGGAACTCCTCGCCTTAGTGAGTGTTCCTATTACTGTGCTTATTACCACTCTTCTTCTATTTGCCCCGTATTCACTAGGGCCAAATAGCCGCCCTCAAAATCTGGAGGGTTCGTCTCCGTCTGCTATTACTGCTGCGGAAACATCAGAGCCCCGCATCGCTTGGTTTACTCAGTGGAGCCAAGCAGTAGAAGAGGCGAAGCGCCTAAACCGCCCCATTTTGCTTCAAGGAGCTGCCCCGGTTTGCAGTGGTGTTCCGGGAATGTGGTGACAGGGGTATCAGAGACAAGAGGAGAGTTTCTTCTCTGATATACGCGTTGTTGAGGCCTCCAAAGAGTGGATTTGTGTCCGCATTGCAACTTACGAAAATGCTCAGGAATCAATTGTCCTTGAGCGCTGGCTCAAAGGCGTAAGAGGTGGCGGCGGGGAGCTGCGCAACACTACTTTCGCTCTGTTGAGTCCAAGTGGGGAAAAAGCCCTTACGAAAACAGGCAGATCTCCTCAGATGGTCTATGGGGATATAGATTCATTTGCAGTCGACTTAGCCGCCCAAGCCAACAAATTCCAGCCGGCAGTTGGACTGAAGGCTTTGCCCTTAATCCCCAATCTGCGGCTCGGTTTGAATATTGCTGCCTGTGATGGCTTACCCCTAGTAGTCATCATTGACCAGGAATCTAGAACAAGCCAAGGCCGACGCCTATCTCTGACTGCTTCAAGAATAAAATGGGAAAACTTATTCTCCAATCTTGTGAGCCTGAGTCAGATCGATTCACTATATGGACAAGCTCACTATGTGCTCCTAAAAGACACTAAAGAGATAGAAAATCTGAAGGATTACAGGTCGGACAATTTCGTTTATGTGCTTAAACCTGACAGTTTTGGAGTCACTGGAAGAGTTGTAGCCTCTTTTCTAGATAAAGAATCTCTTTCATCGGTTGCTCTAGGGGCTGCGTTTGACGCTGCACGAATACCGAGAAAGACATTGGATGATAGTCGTCAACATGTGCGACAGGGAAGGCGAAAAGGCATTGCTTGGGAGAGCCAAGAGCCACGCGCCGATGGGAGTGCGAGGTCAACTCCCCCTGGCGAACGCCCACATCTTCAAGACCAAGAATAAATAAGTGACTCAGGTGAAACTCAGGTCAGATTCAGGAAAACCCAAGGAAAAAGGCCCTTAGCCAGCGTTTTTAAAACGCATCTAAACTGTTCCGCTCAAATAGGTAGCGGCCGTAGCTCAGTTGGTAGAGCGTCAGCTTCCCAAGCTGAATGTCGGGAGTTCGAGTCTCCTCGGCCGCTCCAGCTCACCCTTTGCTTGGTGTGTGCTTAGGGGGAATGTTGGTAAAGGTGTCTTTGCCTTAACTCTGAGACATCCGCCGAGGAAGGAGATTGGCTAGGCCAGCCAACAGTAGCAGCCAAAGTACGAGTACGAGTAGATCCTTGTGCCAGGCCGCTATAGGCATCGGGGCAACGCGAGGAGAGCTCTTTACGAGCGTTTCAAAGTCATCATTGCCTAGAGCCTTTTGGCTCCAATTGGCACCTATGACCAATTCCGTTCGGTTCGCCACGGCATCGACTGCGGCTTCCCTGAATGCCTGAGCCGAGGCTGGGCTGCGCCCTGCCAGCCTTTCGAGGGCATGAGTGAAGACTAAGGCGGGTGAAGCAAAGAGCATGCTCTCTACGAGTTGTCTGTGGGCTTGCCCCTGATCGACACGTTGCCTTAAACGGCTTTCTAGTCCAACAATCCTCACGCCGTCTCTAGCATGAAGAATTCCAGCTCTACGGGGTCTGGGCTCTTTATCGCGGAGCGCAGGCCAGCGATCGTAGACGAGGGCGTAGAGTTCGTCTTCATTCATCTCATAGGCATCGTTTCTAGAGTCTCTTGCTTCTATCGTTAGGTCGAGGGCGAAGTCGTCTGCAGCTAAGGCTGCAGACCGCTCGACGCCGAGAGACGGAACTAGTACGCAGAGGAATATCCAAGCAGATCCCAGCCCAACTGCGCCATGTGAAGGGTTGCGCGATACTATTCCGACTACAGCGAGGATAGCCGTCCAAATGCCAACGTAAACCAACGCAAGGGCATAGAGGGGGAGAGCATCTTGCGGGCCAGCTCCGGCTGCCGCTGTAGCTAATGTGCATAGGACTAGGGCGACGGTGGCGACAATTAAGCCAATCGCAAAACATCTAGCCCAAATCCAGCTTCTGTCTCTACCTGTCTGGACCTGAACTAGAGGGAGCAATCCCGAAGCGCGCTCGTATCCCCCGACCTCGACCCCAAGGGCGAGCACTAACAAGGGGATGAGCAAGGACAAAACAGTAACGAGGTCCAGGCCACCTGCAGCGGCGAGTGCAGGGTTCTCAATCTTGTCGCCCTGAGCGACTAACGGGTCAGCGAATCGGTTCAGGCGCATAGTAATCGCTCCTGCTTCGGCTGAGGCGAAGGCGATGCCAGCGAGAGGTTCGGGTGCTCGAACGATTCGCGTTGCGGCAAAGATGTCTTGCCAGTGAGCTTGGCGCAGGTCAATCCAAGGACGATCCTGTTGCCGATTTTCCCCCTCTGAGAACCACGCACGGGCCTCTGCTAAGGCATTGTTTTGGGCAATTACTCCTTCCTCAATGGCTCTGTTCCAGCGATCAACATCGTTTTGGCCTTGGATCGTTACCACCCCACCGACGGCAACCACTAGGGCGAGGACCAGAACACGTAGAGGCGATCGCGCGAGGTTGCGCAACTCTAGGCCTAGAGCGATTCGAATCATGAACGATTCCTCGTCGTCATCCCTCGGGCGGTGAGAGTGAGATAAATCGTAGCTCCCAACACCCAGAGGGCTAGGGCGAGCATGTCCATTCGCAGCTTAGCCAGCATTTCATTGATCCTTAGTGGGATGTATTCAAATGAGTTGAAGGAAAGGTAGAAATCCTTTGTCGTTGTTCGCTCTAGTCGCCCCTCTTCATTACGCGCCACTCCGTATGCATCTTCATTATTCAGTCTTCTAACCAATTCGCGCCGATAGTGTTCCGTTTGTCGCAAGAATTCAAGATGACTGTTTAACCCAGTGCCAGCCAAAGCCATAGAGAGGCGGTTCGTTGCTTGGAAAGGATTAATTAAGGAGAAATTCCCCACGACATGATCTTGCCGGCGCAAGTGATCTTCCAATTCGCCAAAGTGCTTATCCCAAACTTTGGCGCCGTACTCTTCATCTGCTTGCATGATTAATCCACCGAGACTCACGGGCAGTTCAGCGCGCGTCTCTACTCCATATTTAGCGAGGATTTCCTGCTCAAGTTCCTTTCGTCGATCATCTAAAGGGTTATGTCCATCGAGCCCCTGCTCTCGATCTGCCTGCATAGCCGCTTGAAAAACGTCTCGACCGGGCAAGGGGTCAAGTGCGCCAGCGCTCATGGCTGCTAGTCGAGGAAGTACGATGGCGCCACCAACCCAAAAACTCAGCAAGATTGCTGCCGCTGTTCCGGACCTCTCCACTTTGGCCGATACACCAGTCACTAGGGCTGCAACAACCCACATTAAGGTCATATGAAGACCGAGAAAGGCTCCAATCCTTTTCATGTCAACGTCTTCAGCGAGGATTAGGTTTGCGCCAACCACGACTAGGCATAGGACGACTCCAACCGTCCATAAAGCTAAATGTTTTGCGAGTAATAACTGCCGTGGTCGGACGCCTTGTACCTGAAGAAGCCTAAGCCGGCCGCTCTCGCGCTCGGAAGAGACTATGCCGAATCCGGCCAAGACAATGACAAGGGTAGCGAGAATTTGAAGGACATTAGAGGGCTCTAGTCGGTTATAGCGCAAGAGTTCAGCTGCGGCCTGCTGAGGTCGGTGAATTGCGTCGTTTTGCCGATGAGCTTCAGTAAAGACGATGCGACCTGTAACAGCTTGAAGCCCAGGGTCCAAAGCAGACATGACGCCGCTGGGTCGGAACACGTAGTCGCCAAAATGGGCGCGAGAGTGTGCGCTATCGACTTCCCGGTCTTCCCATGCGAAGCGTGCGGCTTCAACCGCTGCCTCTTGGGCGCGCTCCTGACGTGCGAATGTGGATGACGAGGTCCAAGTAGAGGTAACAGCGAGCAGAATCCCTAGCCCAAAGACAAGTCGGCCGCGTCCATCGCGAAGGATGGCGCGCCACTCGTTGATGACCAGTGTGAGTATCATCGCTACTTTGTCGGAACCGGAGATTTATTGTGATCAGTGACGATATCTAGATATGCGGTCTCCAAGTCCCGATCTTTGACTTCGCTGGCCGCCCACTCCGCGCGCAAGCTTCCATGGACTAACAACCCAACGGTGTCGCATGTCTCGCGCGCGCGGAAGAGGTCATGGGAGGCCATGAGCACGGCTAGCCCCTGAGCGGCTAGCTCGCGAACCCGAATGGCGAGGTCGTGGCTAGCGCTAGGATCCAATCCAGACGAGGGTTCGTCTAGCACTACTGCCCGCGCCTTCTTAGCCAGTGCAATTGCCAACCCGACCTTTTGACGCATTCCTTTCGAATAGGTACTAATCCTTCTTGCATGGGCTAATTCTTGAAGTCCAGCACGGTCTAAACAGGAGCCTGCTTCTTTCACATCAAGCCTGCGACCCGCCATCCGGGAGAACAGCTGTAAGTTCTCTGTGCCAGTCAGGTGTGGATAGAGGGCCACAGATTCTGAGACATACGCTAAGAGATTTCGGGCCTTCTCTGGCTCCGCAACAACATCAACGCCGTTGACATGGATACTCCCCGACGTTGGGCGCAGGAGGCCCGTAACGAGATTGATCGTTGTTGACTTGCCTGCGCCGTTGGGGCCCAGGAGTCCGTATACATGTCCTGCGGAGACGGAGAGGTTTAGGCAATCAAGGGCGCGGTGCCCTGGGAATTGCATTACGACGTCTTGTAATTTGATCATGATTTATGAAGATTGAGGGCAAGTTGCTAACTCATTTCGGGACGGCCAGCAGGGGGCATTAGTAGCTACCTTGATTGGAATCTCAACAACCGAGATTAATCCGCTATGGTGAATGTTTTATGAAGATGAGAAGAAAGCTTGGGGAGCGGCATTTAGCTGGCGATTTGAAGTCACTGTAATCTGGTTTCTGTCGTGTCCCCCTCTTTCTCCCTTCGAATAGGACTTTTGTTGACTTTGCCTGTGAGCATTGTGGGGACGCAAGTGTGGGCGGGGGCTAATGGCGGCGAGACGAAAATTTCCTTTAACCGAGATGTAAGGCCTATTTTGGCGGATAAGTGTTTCGCCTGCCATGGGCCTGATGGGGGATCCCGTAAGGCCGGGCTTCGACTGGACCGGCATGAAGACGCAACCAGTGACCTCGGAGGCTATGCCGCGATTGTTCCGGGCAACCTAGATGCCAGCGAATTGGCCTACCGAATTCGAGCCGACGAGGACGACAGGATGCCTCCTGCTGATTATCGGAAATTCTTGAGTGAAAAGGAAAAGCACACTCTCGAGCGGTGGATTGAGGAAGGAGCTGTCTACGAGAAGCACTGGGCCCTGATTGCCCCCGAGCGACCAGAAACCTCTGAATTAATCGATTCATCTGTGGCTGGCCCAGTGGATTTCTTCATCTTGAAAAAATTGAATCAAAACGGGCTCCGCCCCGGTGGTGAGGCGGATAGAACCACCCTTCTTCGCCGACTAGCTTTCGACTTGACGGGCCTTCCTCCGACCCCAGAGTCAATTGATGCATTTCTCCGGGACCCCGCTCCGGATGCCTGGGAAAAGCAGGTGGATTGGCTACTGGCATCCTCCCACTTTGGGGAAAGGATGGCGATGGGCTGGTTCGATCTAGTCCGCTTCGCCGACACCGTGGGTTATCACGGCGATCAGGTCCAGAATGTCATCCCCTACCGAGATTGGGTCATCGAGGCCTTCAACCGGAATATGCCATTCGATCAGTTCACCCGGCTTCAGCTGGCTGGCGACCTTGTGGAAGGGGCGGGGGATGACGGCCTCATCGCCTCCTGCTACAACCGCCTTCTGCAGACTTCCCATGAAGGAGGAGTTCAGCCCAAGGAATACGCCGCCATCTACGACGCCGACCGGGTCCGAAACCTAGGAAGTGTCTGGCTTGGAATGACGGTCGGATGTGCTCAGTGCCACGACCACAAGTTCGACCCCAT
>DNPI01000074.1 GCA_003501525.1 Planctomycetota bacterium | reverse complement strand
AGACCCATAAAGGTTGTCTTCCTTCTTATATCCTGTGGTCTCCGTGCATTGGTTTGGGAGGAGCGCTTTTTCTATAGCTTTTTGCCATTGCTTCCAATGGTTCCCGCCCCATTGGTACAACGCGAAGGTGGCGTAATACCAGTAGTACATGTCAATTGAACCGCCGGGGTCATCCCACACCGGGAGTGTGCGTACGCAAAGGTCCGCTTGTTTTTTAAGTATCTCGTAGTCTTCGTAATCCTTATTGCTTTTAATCTTATTGGCATCGGCCATGAAGATGCTGCACAGCAAAGCTACTGCTGTTAGTGACTCCGATTTGCTACCAGGCCAGCGATCTTTGTAGCCCTCTGGTCGCGCAGGCGCGCTACCTCTCCCGAATTTATAGTCGTATCCTGTTCGACCGTTACCAGGGTCCGTCATTTGGGCGAACCAGGATTTGGTCCCATCGTAGTTGTCCTTCGAGACAGGGATTTTCCCGTCTTGGGCGGTTTTTAGCGCGAAGATCATCCAGCCGGTGACCGATGAATCGTTGTCACCGTTTGGCTCGAGCGCGTAGCGCCAAACACCGTAAGGGTTACGAGATCGTTGAATCAGACTGACTGCCTTCATCATGTTTTTTCGTAGGAGAGGAGTCCTGTTGGCGAAGTAATAAGCTTCTCCTAGAGCCATTGTTGCAATGGAGTGGTTGTAAAGGGTTGGGTTCCCAATGTCGTCGCCGAACAGGCCCGATTCGAGCTGGACTCGCTTGAGCCAGTTAATGCCACGGGAAACGTTCTCCCTATACGGGCCTTCGCTCATGGTGTTCCCATTGCCCAAGAAGGCGAGCAAAGCTAAGCCTGTTACTCCAACGTCGTTTACAGGATTGCCCGGCCCGGTTGATGGAGGTTCGTTGGGATACTTATCTTCGAGGGGGAATTCGTCGCAGTCCCAGAATCCCTCAGCTGTTTGGTGATCCGCAAGCCATTTTAGAGCAGAGAGTACGGCTTTTTCTGTGGCGTTCCCGCCTTTACGGCCTCCGCGGCCGCCGCGCTTGCCGTATTTCCCCCCGGCCCCACCGCCGAGACCTACATCGTTATTCCAAGAATCGGAATCAAAAGGGGCGTCTGAGTTGAAATCTGGATCTCCCTCTTCCTCGAGGGTTTCCTGCTCAACAACTTCTTCAATCTCATTTTCTTGAAGAACGGGCTCTTCTACGACCTCCTCAACAATTTCTTCTTCGGGAGGTTCTTCCTCCTCGATTTCTGGGGGAGGAGGCGGGGCTTGCACTGTGATGGTCGGGGCGTCACTAGAGCTTGAAGTTAGGAGGATCCACCCCGAGACAATGAAGGCAAGGATGGCATGCACTCCAATAGAAATAAGCAGATAGGGTGCTTTGCGAATTTGTTCCGCAAGGACGTCGTTGAAGGATGCTTCATCCTCCCACCGGCGTGAATACTCGCTATCAAATCCTTCTGCGTTGTAATCAGCGGACGGGGGGTTCATGCCGGATTCGTTATTTATTTCATTCATGGCTCTACTTACTCAACGCACTCCTTTCATGTATGGTTCAGACCAATTGGTCCAGCATTCTACAATTCCTCTTGGCTTGTAGGTCCCAGCCCTGCTACCAATCCGTCTAATATGCCCATTGCTTCGGGCGTTGCCCAGATAGTGCATTCGTTTTTTAGCCGGATTAGTTCTTCTTTGACGGCGGCGATTCGGGCTTCTTGTAGAAGGGCGCCTTCTACGAAATCCTGCACCTCATGAAAGGGTTCAAGGCCAGCAGGCTGGATTTCCTCAACGAGAATAAGCGCCCAGCGATTGGCTACAGGAATGGGCAAACTCAATTCACCTGCATTGGCCGTTATTAGGAAATCTTTGACCGCGGCTGCTAGCGGTGCCTTTTCTGGGTTTATTCGCCCCATGCTGCCCCCTGTTGAGGCTCGGTAGGCAGATTGTTCTCTCGCTGTTTTTGCGAAATCAAGTTGCCCGCGTTTGAACGCGGCGGCCATGGCTTCGATGCGGACTATGGCGGGCTCTTTATTGGGGTCTTCTTTGAGTTGAATCATCCGCGCTTTCACGCTTGGTTCCACTTGGAATTTCTCCAAATTATTTTCATACCAAGCAAGAACTTCTGAGGGGGTGGGCCGACAGTCATCCCGGAAAGCGCGAGTGCCAAGCATCGGGTCAATACCAATCACCATGCGCTGAAAGGAGATCGCTGCCAGCTCTCGCTTTTTCAAGGCTTCCCATTCCTGTATTGTCAATTCCGCGGCCTCTAGTTTTTCCGCGAAAGCCGCGACTGATCCGGCTCCCTCTTCCTGCCTTCTGCGTTCTGCGACAATTCTATTGTCGAGCACGCCCACCAATCCTTTTGTGCGAGCTAAGGCATAGAACCCTTCGCTAAGAAGCATTACGCGAAGGGTGTCTGCAAGAGCTTGTCGTCTCAATTGCAAATAATCTCGCTGATCTGGCGGGTAAAGGTAGCCGCGGTCTTTGGCCTCCTTGTTGACTTGTGCCAGCGTTAAGACTTGATCGTTGACTGTGGCAAGAACTTGGTCAACAACAACAGGGCCCTGGTAAAGGGTAAGAAGGAGGAGGGGAATGTTCATTGTTTGCCGGCTGTGGTGTTGGATTTTCGCGGTGTCCGGCTTGATTGGCAAGATGCGGCGACATCAAGTAGATATTTGAGAGTTTCGGCTCCTTTGCGTAAACCTTTTGGCAGGACCCAAACCCCTCGGCGGATTCCTGTCTTCCGGAATTCAAACTTTCCGTTTTTTGAAAATTCCAAGACCTTTGCGTGGTCACGCAAGGAGCAAAGTAGGCGTTCCTTGTCTCCGGGTTGAATTGCGGAGAAACCATTCCTCCCAAGGAAGTGTTTTAGGAAAAAGATGGCCCCTAGGGATTCAGCCTCCTTGGGCGGCGGTCCGAATTGTTCACATATTCCAGCTAGGGTTGTAGCCAGCTCTTGTGAACTACGAGTAGAGTCAAAATTCCTTAACAAAGCTAGTCGGGTTTCTTCGTCAGCAATATAGCTTGCAGGCAGCGCTGCCGAAACGCCTAAGGCGAGATCACAAACAGGAGATGAGCCATCCTCAGACTGTTGCGTTTCCTTTCTTAGCTTTGCTACCGCTTTCTTGAGGAGGCGACGGTATGTCTCGTAGCCTACTGCGTTGATGTGTCCTGACTGCTCAGCCCCGAGTAAATTTCCGGCTCCCCTTATTTCCAGGTCGCGCATTGCTATTTGATATCCGGCGCCCAAATATCGCAGCTCTTCTACCGCCTTGAGTCGTCGTTTCGCATCATTGGACAAAGGTTTTCCGCGAGGGGTCAGGAGATAACACCAAGCTGGCCTATCGCCACGGCCAACACGCCCTCTAAGTTGGTGCAGATCAGCAACTCCGTAGCGGTGAGCGTCGTCAATGAAAATAGTATTCGCATTCGAAATGTCTAAGCCGCTTTCAATGATTGTGGTTGAGCAGAGGATGTCAGCTTCGCCGCGGACGAAAGCAAGCATGGCTGGTTCTAGCTCTCCTGGGTCCATTTGGCCGTGTCCACACACAATTTTGGCGTGAGGTGCGAGCTTCTGAATACGGGCCATTGTCTTTTTGAGTGTGCGGACTCTGTTGTGGACAAAGAAGACCTGCCCGCCTCTGTTTAGTTCCCGTTCCAGAGCTTTTCTTAGTAGAGGGTCATCTTCTCTGTGCCGAATTTCGGTGTGAATTTCTAGACGACCGCTTGGAGCGGTTTCAAGAGAGCTAATGTCGCGAATCCCTGCCAATGCCATGTGGAGCGTTCGAGGGATTGGAGTTGCTGTCAGGGTTAAAACGTCTACCTGGGCTCTTTTCTTTTTGAGCGTCTCTTTATGGCTTACGCCGAACCTTTGCTCTTCGTCAATAACAACCAAGCCTAGATTCTTGAAATTTACATCTCGGGAAAGAATGCGATGAGTCCCAATGACGACATCGACCTTTCCTTGTTCGAGTGCCTTGATGACCTCTTTTCTTTTCTTCGGGGGAACTAATCGCGACAAATGTTGGAGTTCTAGTCCCCAATTCGAAAACCTTTCGGCGAGGGAGCGAGCATGTTGCTCTGCGAGAATAGTTGTGGGCACGAGCACTGCTGCTTGGTAGCCGCTAAGAACGGCCCTGAAAATTGCTCTAGCAGCAAGCTCCGTTTTCCCGTAGCCGACGTCGCCGCATAGAAGCCGATCCATCGCTCGTGGGGCGGAGAGATCCCGGTGAATTTCTTGCATTGCCGAAGCCTGATCTGGAGTGTCGTCCCACTGGAAAGATTCTTCGAACTCATGTTGCGAGGGGTCGGAGGTTGGCATCGCTTTTCCTGAGCCCATTTCTCGTTGCGCCTGGACATCGAGCATTTCCGCTGCGATGTCTTCTACTGCTTCCGCCACCTTCTTTTTTCTGCGCGCGAAAGCACCCGAGCCGAGTCGATCTAGTTTGTGCGTACTGCCGCCTGCCCCGATGTATCGTTCGATTAGGTCTACTCGAGAGGCCGGGGATTTTAGGGTTGCGTTGTTGGCGAATTCGAGAAGAAGGATGTCCTGACTATCTTCTTTCTCTGGATTCGCCCCAATGCCTTGAAATTTCGCGAGCCCATGGATTGCGTGTATTACCAAATCTCCTGTTCGC
>DNPI01000105.1:4402-8876 GCA_003501525.1 Planctomycetota bacterium | reverse complement strand
GCGGCGGCGTCCCTCTTCTTTCTCCCCATTGCGTTCTCAGCGCCGCATCCTGATGTAGTTGCTGGCTCTGTTCAATCGGCTCAGGAAGCTGGAAGTGGTTGTTGGGATTCACTGAGAGAGTTTGTGTCTATGTCGCTGCTGGGTGGGGAATGCACGTGTCCGCACGAAGTTGGAATAGGAAGCAAGGGGCGATTGGATGCAGCGGATACTTTTACAGTCAAGAAATTGCAGGAGAATCTTGTAGAACGTTCTGCAGATCCTTCTCTTTGAAGTAAGTGTTTTCCCTTTTTCTTCTCGTTGCGGCGCAGGAATCACTTCCAGTACCTGATGTCGCTATTGACCCTGCGGTTGAGAGTCTTACTGCGTTTGCCAATCAACTTCATGCAGAGGAGTCCCTTCACTTTTCTCTAAATACAGAGTTCGCACTAGAACTCCGTGAAGGGGAAGGGCTCCAAGTCTTGAGTAAATCTTCGATTGAAGGGAAATTGCTTAAGCCAATGCAGGGTTGGGTACGCATCCGTGGAGGCAGCACCCTTGCAGGGAGCCAAGACAAAATCGATGTTACGTTTGTTGGCGATGGAGAACGGTTCTGGCTTTTGGATCATGTTCGCAAGCAGCGGATTAAGACGGGACGGGGTTTCGAAAATCTAGAAATGTTTCTGCCGCATTTCTTGCCCCTCGATTTTTGGCTCGAGGGTGCGGTACCAAGTTGGGATGCTAATTCAGTCCGATTTGTTTCGCCGGATGAATCTTTTCGGGGCTTGAAGGGGCTTAGTTTGACCGAGGACAAAGGGTGGAAAACTCTTTGGTTCGATAGTAAGGGCAATGTGAAGGCCTTTACTTGGCGTACCGACCCTAAGCAGGGTCGGCGTATAGAAGTCGCCATGACAGGGCTGCATTTGAATCAGCCAGAAGAAACCCCTGCCGAAGAGTATGTAATTGAAATCCCTGGAGATTATCGTTTGATTGATCTTGAAGCTCGAGCCGCAAACAATTTTGAAGCTTCACTCCTGCCCATTGGCCCACCTGTTCCGGCGGTCGAATTTAATGCTCAGGAAGCGATTCTTCAGGCCAGTTAATTGGCTTACCTGTAGTTTTGTTTTTCGGGCGCTGTGCGTTTCGGCTTTTTAATTCGCGAGTCAAGATAGTTGCCATTTCAGCGAGTTTTCCGGGCATTGCGCGGGCCATGTTTTTCTGCTCTCCAATGTCCGTCGCTAGATTGAAGAGTTCCCATCGAGGATTGCGTCCAGGGTCGTGATAAAAAACGACTTTCCAGTCTCCGCGGCGCAGAATTGAATGTGGCCCAATACCTTTGCGGTCGTAGAAGTTGGTCCAAATGTTTGGCTGGTGCCAGACTAAATTTCGCGGACTTCTCTTCCACAGTAAGTTGTTTGCCTTTTGCCCATGAAGCAGTTTTAGAAATGAAACACCTTCTGTTTGTTGAGGTGTTGGTATCCCACCGATTTCAGTCAAAGTGGGAAGAAAATCTTCGGCAATAACTGGCGTGTTACAGACGGACCCAGCTTCTACGACACCCGGCCACCGAGCCAACATGGGGACTCTAATTCCACCTTCATGTGCACTGCCTTTCCCGGAGCTTAGGGGGAGATTGTGGGTGAAGGGTTCTCCGCCTCGGCCATAGCTTGTAAGACCCCCATTGTCAGAAAGGAATAAGACCAGCGTCTCTTTTGCCACATCGAGTTCGTCCAGTAAATCGAGAATATCGCCTAGGCTCTTGTCCATGCCTTCAATCATTGAGGCATAGGCTGCTTCTCGCGGGTGTAAATCCTTGTACTTCTCTACGAATCTCGAATCGGTCATTAATGGTGTGTGCACGGCATAGTGGGCTAAGTAAAGGAAAAACGGTTTTTGCTTCTCCACAGCCTTACGTACAGCTTTGGCAGCCTCAACGGTTAGAGCTTCTGTGAGATATACCTCTTTGTCATGCCAAGCTTCCAGTCCGGGGACATCCCAAACGGAGCTTCCCTCTTTTTTACCTTGCTTGCCTGCCTGTGAGAAACGATGGGCGCCGTAATAGCTGGCAGGAGCTCCAGCAGCATGACCAGCAATGTTTACATTGAAGCCGAGTCTCAATGGATCTGACCCTGGAGTCCCTATTGCACCAAAGTGTGCTTTGCCCACATGAATGGAGTGATAGCCAGCATCTGCCAGGAAAGAAGGGAGTGCGCGCACGTTTATTGTCGCTGGAATATCTGGAACCGGGCTAAGACCATTAACATGCCATGCGGGGGGCGTTACTCGAGGGTGAGCAGAATCAGTTCCAATTCCTTTCCGTAATGTCCAATTGGTTACACGGTGTGTTGCTGCATTCAATCCTGTCATCAGGCTTACTCGCGTAGGTGAGCAGATGGATGAAACATATGCCTGAGAGAATTTCATCCCCTGAGCTGCCATTCGCTCCATTGCAGGTGTCTTGTAGCGTCGGTTGAGTGCGGTTGTCTCTGTATGAAAAGGGACTGAGGTGTCTTGCCAACCCATATCATCGACGAGGAATAAAATCACGTTCGGTGGGTCTTGTGAGAGGGCCGGTGCGAAGGCAAGCAGGAGAGTAATCACAGGCAACATCCTAAAAGCTGTTTGCTGTCCGACAGGGGTAAAAGAAGTTTTAGATACGATGAAGGCCTGCTATGGCAGCCTCCTTCAATAATTTTGCCCCTTGGCTTTTGATTCTCTGTACGTTTGCCGTTGGGCTGGCTATGCGCACTGATGCCCCACATGCGAGAGCTGAAGTTGCTGGCCCTGTGCAGAAAACACGTACAGTTCTTCGTGAACCCGAGAGTACTGGCTTGATTCGCCATCTCCCCGAGGCAGCTCCTGGTTTTACCTTGTTTGCACCTCTAAAGTCCGAAACTACTTATCTTGTTGACCTCGAGGGTGAAGTCGTCCATTCCTGGGTTTCTGATTTACCCCCCGGCAATTCAGTCTTTCTCCTTGAAGAGGGGAATTTGCTGAGGACGGAGCGAGTTGATGACCCACCAATCTTTCATGGTGGTGGTCAAGGGGGTCGCCTGAGAATTTTTTCTTGGGATGGAGATGTTTTGTGGGAGTTTTATGTCGCTGACGAAACTTACCTGCATCATCATGATGTTTGCCCTTTGCCCAATGGAAATATTTTAGTCCTTGCTTGGGAGGGGAAAACTAAGGAGGAAGCTATTGCTCATGGGCGAGACCCAGAAGAGGTGGATGACGAAGGATTGTGGCCGGATTGCGTCCTTGAATTAAAACCAGTTTTCCCTGACCAAGCAGAGATCGTTTGGGAGTGGCATGCGTGGAATCACTTAATACAAAATTCAGACCCAACTTTGCCCAAGTACGGCGACCCGGCTTCTGCTCCTGGTCGCGTTGATATCCATGCAGGCCTGAATCGGCCGGTCGAATCACGAGAGGAAATCGAACGACTTGCGGCTTTGGGCTATGCCGGCGATGCACCACCCGAGCCTGACCACGGGCCACCTGTTGGGCGCCGCGACCGACCTGGGCGAGGTCGGGCAGATTGGTTTCACACTAATTCGATTTCATGGAATCAGCAGTTAGACCAAATTCTGCTGTCCGTTCGGCGTTTGCATGAAGTGTGGGTTATTGACCACTCCATTACTACAGAGGAGGCTGCCGGCCCGAAGGGGGAAATTCTCTATCGATGGGGTAATCCATCATCCTGGAGCCAAGGAGGTCCTGAGGACAGAAAACTCTTTGGCCAACATCATGCGACTTGGGTCGTCGACTCTAAGGGGCGCCCCGCAATTCAGGTGTTTAACAACGGTGAAGATCGTCCAGAAGGGCCTTGGTCTTCTGTGGACGAATGGCGTCTTCCTCTAGAGAGGGATGGGTCTTATTTTCGGGAACCAGGGAAGCCGTTCGGCCCCAGCCACCTCTCTTGGTCTTTTTCTTCACCGGGCCTTCGTGGTTTTCATTCGCCTCGGATTTCTAGTGCTCAGCGATTGCCCAACGGGAATACGCTTATATGCTCAGGCGAGCAAGGATGGTTTTTTGAGGTAACCAGAGCAGGCAAAGTTGTTTGGGAATTCAAAAACCCGTTTGGAGGCGAAAAGGAGACTCGCCGCGGTGGAGGTATGCCTGGCAAAGCCGTTTTTAGAGTAGAGAGGATTCCACCTGATCATCCGGGCCTTGTTGGCAGACAGCTTAATCCTTAGCGGTCAAGCGGGGCATCGATTCAATCGCGACTAGCTTGGAAAGCTATCAGCAAGCCTCCTATTAGGGCTGCATTCGTAATTAGCTTTTCCCACGCCACGACTATGCCAGTCCCGCATCCGCAGTCGAACTTAAGGCTAAAAAAGTCCACGCCTTGAGCGGTCATTTCGGATGGTATCCGGCCAATCACAGCAAATGTAAATATCAGGATTAATGCCGCCGATAAGAGGGCGGCTCCTTTTCGCATTGTCCCCGAAATTAATGCCACTCCTCCAAAGAGCTCAATCCACGGCAGCAGCGAAGC
>DNPI01000105.1:3647-4002 GCA_003501525.1 Planctomycetota bacterium | reverse complement strand
GACGGGGTCTGATATCTTGGCCAGCGCATACCAAACAAGGAAAACGCCACAGACGGGTGCCGCAAAAGGAAGCAACCGTTTCACTGTTTGCCTCCTTGCTCGATAGGGAGGTTGGCGTTTCGCCAAGCTTCCATTCCTCCTTCGAAAATGCGTATAGCGTCAGGGTCGGCACCTTCTCTATAGACAAGGTCTGTAGCTAGAAAAATGCTGTCTTCGCACTCGCCTCCTGCGCAATAGACAATAATCTCGAAAGCATTCTTTAGTAGTGGCCGGAGGCTTGGTAAGTAGCTTTCTTGGCGATGGGAATCACAGAGCCGAGCTCCTGGTATGTGACCCGCCTCGAATTCGGCTTGTT
>DNPI01000105.1:0-3348 GCA_003501525.1 Planctomycetota bacterium | reverse complement strand
CCTGGTATGTGCCCCGCCTCGAATTCGGCTTGTTTGCGAGCATCTAGAATTAGGACTTCGGGGCCCGCTTGGGCAACGGGCACGAGCGTTTCCATTTCCTCTATCCCGTAAACAGGGAAACCGTGTTCTGGTCGTGGAAAATAATCGCGGCTTAAATCCAAGCCCTGAGGCAGCAGCGCATTACCAACTAGGCCTAAGACAGCGGCGACCAACAGAAACCGAATCGCTTCTGTGAGTTCTCCAGTAGTGAGCATGACTGCCCCCAGCCAAATTCTCACTTAGAATTCTCCTGGTTAGTGCGAACATGAGTTTCTAGTGGGCTGGTCCATTTTCCGTTTCGATCAGCATCTAATCTGATGGGATTGGTAAGAGCTCCGGTGTCGGCTAACACTGCCCACCAAGGGTCATCAGGCTTGTCTCCCCGAACCACGGCTACAAGCCACGCGTCTTTTTCGGGAGTGGGGATTGAGAAAGAAAAAGTCTCATCGAAGGGCATACCTTCAGTCTTAACAACTTTGCGGGATGCGATTTCTTTGCCATTTTGGAATAGTTGAACCAACTTGGGTTTTCCCCAGCTGGCACAGGCGACTCGCACTTCTACGGCCATTGTGTCTCCAGGACGCGTACGACACATATCGCCAACACCTTGTCCGTTGATGGTGAGGTTGGTGAACATCCCAACTCCGGCTACTGCTTGTCCGGCATTTAGGTTTCGGCAAAGTTCAGTAATGTTCAACTTTGTAGGGTCATCAGTGCTCGAACGAATCCATGTCCTCCCTTGGCCTACAGGGGCGCCCACTGTGTGGGAATCGGAGCTTCCGACGGCTTTGATATTCCATCCCCGATTTAGGAGCCCGAACCAATCTTTCAAAGGCATGTCCCAGGGCTCTGAATCGTCAGTGCTATTGAAGACTTCTACTGCATCGAAGGTGAGCTCTCCTGGGTCTTTAGCAAACAAACCTGTTTCAGGGTCAAGGCCGAAGACGCCCCAGGGCCCACTGTTTCGGTTGGGCCAGCGCGGGTGGTTGAGGATGACTACTTTTGCGCCCTTTTCTCGGCATTCGGCCACAAGTGCCGCCCAACCTTCCATGCTTCTATCTGGGAGGGGGCCTCCAGGTGGAAGGGGGAAAGCATTGAAATGACCTTCGAATTGACCGCCCGATGCGTGTATTTCGTTCCCGACTACAGCGGTGTATGCCTTCGATGCACCCTTCTCTTTTTGTAAAGCACGATAGTCGATCTGGTGGTTGTGGTCGGTCGCGATAGGCAACTCAACGCCTTCCGCTGCGATGGTTAGCACTCTTTCCCATTCTGCGGCATCACCGTGCCCACTCCAGGTCACGGTGTGGATGTGGGTGTCGCACGAAATCCATCCTGTAGTGTCGATCTCCCGGCCGACCTCTAACGCGGCACTAGCACCCTTTTCGTTGACTTCGATGTCGACTCGGTCGATGCCCCACTCCGTCCCTTTGGTTGCCCAAATTGTGAGTGGGCCAGGGGGTACATCTAAGACTGCTATCCCGTCCATGCCGGTGTATGCCACGCCATCGCGTACGGGGAGTGGCCGGGCATCAAGAATTTTTATAGGAATGGCTTCCTCACCAGTTCGGTGTAGTGTCAAGCGGGCGGGCACACTTTTGCCTGTGTCTTTGTCTGTTACCGATACTGTGATTTCTACCAAGCCAAGTATTTCGCGCAAACTCTGAGAAAAGAGTCTGATGTCTCCAACGGTGATATCGTCAGCTGGTTGGTCCGGAACCAGCGAGAGGACATTTGCCCCTCTTCTCATGGTCCCAGATGGAATTCGATAGTGAACAGTTTTTTGCTCGTCGCCTCCAGTCTCAAGTACGGTGAATTCCTTGCCGTTCATTTGAACTGACCACCGGTTGCTGACATGCCGCTGAGTTATCTGGAGAACTTGTTCCCCTTTGCCTGTTTTTGCCTTGAAGCGGATATCGAGCCTCTTTCCCTCCGGAGTTGCTGTTGCTTCTGGCCATTCCGGTGTTTCATCGTCACCAAGGTGGTGGAAGCCAGCATCGAGAATTTGGCCGCCATCTTGATTGTTGGGAGCTAGAAAAAATCCAGAGGCTAGAGCTAAGACTAGAAGGGGGATAGGGAATAGGGAGCGCATAAGTGTTTAACTGTTTGAGAATCTATCGTTAGACCAAGGGTCAGCGGTATTGGAGTAGCCTCGTTTTTCCCAGAATCCAGGTCGGTCTTCCGCCGTGAATTCTATTTTGGATATCCACTTGGTGCCTTTCCAAGCGTAGAGTCGAGGCGTAATCATTCGGACAGGGCCACCGTGTTCACGAGGAAGTGGTTCCCCATTCCAGCCATGTACTAGCATGACATCTTCGGCGAGAGCTTCATCGAGGGGTAGGTTTGTTGTGTAGGGCTCGCCAGAAGCAGGGTCCTGGTCGTAACCTTCACATATCAGAAAAGAAGCTTCAGGGAGAGGTTTCGCAAGGGCAACCACATCAGATAAACGAACTCCCTGCCAGGAGGTGTCCATTAAGCTCCACGTTGTGACGCAGTGAAAATCCGCTTCTTGATCTATTTGTGGAAGATCCTTCAATGCGTCCCAGCTAAGAGAATGAGGGTTTTCGACAAGGCCTCCTATCTCTAGATTCCAATCTTTGAGTTCAATTACAGGCTGATGCCCTAAATCGAGAACGGGCCATTTTTCCACTTCGGTCTGACCAATAGGAATACGTGGCATTCCATGGCGGTTTTCCGGACCTAGGCCAAGTGGTTCGCTAGGAATTCCTACGCCTTGCCCTTTCAGTCTTTCGCGCCGGCGTTCCAGCCAAGCCATTCGGTGCGGGACTTTCGAAGAGGAGTCGGAGTTCTGGGCCATTTCTTTGCGACAGGATATGTGCCATCGTAGGCCCTTGCAGAAGGTGCGTCTTGGTGGATAAGCAAAAAAAAGCTCCCCGCACCCGAAGGTGCGGGGAGCAGATTCCAATCGTTAGACGATTAGAAGTGGTGAACGAGTCCGTTGGAGAAGCCGGTGACGGTGGCGCCACTAGCAGAGCTCCCGGAGTGCTCAACAGCTTGGGTGTAAACATCACCTGCAAGAGCAGGAACGTTAGTCGTGAAGCTACCACCAGCCATGACCCGAGGAGTTCCTCCGATCAAGTTAGGGTAACCAACCAAGCAAGTTCCACCAAGAACTGAAAGTTCGGCGGAGCTCATTGCAGCAATGATTGAGTAGTTCATGCCTGCAGCGGGGTTGTCGACGGTCCAGGTTGCACTTCCACCAGCGGCGACAGCCGTGGAGGACATTTGCACGTAATCAGCAGCACCAGGGGCGCTGGAGTAGTAAGCCTGGGTGTCATCAGCAGTTCC
>DNPI01000174.1 GCA_003501525.1 Planctomycetota bacterium | reverse complement strand
GTTAAAGCGGCTCTGCATTCTTTGCCTGCAACTCCTCTTTCTTCTCAGGCATTGTCAGCCTCTGGAACTTTTGACCACGTTGATCCTTCTATTCGTCGCCAAGCTTTTCTTGCTGCTGCGCGCATGCCTGCTGCGGATGCATTAGGGATTATTTTGGCTGGCCGTTCTGTTGTTGAAGATGCGAAGGACCCTTGGATTCCTGGAGCTTTAGGCGCCGCGATAGGAGCACATGCGGAGGCATTCTTGGCTGCTGCAACGCCGCTTCTCCCTGCTGCAGGCAGCGGCCCTCTGCGTGAGGAAATGAGAAATCCTGGTTTTAGTGATGCGTCCTCGGAGGATATCGAGCGTCCAGATGGATGGCGAGTCCGTGTTTATTCTGGAGAGGCTGAACATGTTTGGTTAAAAGAAGGTGGGAGGAATGGTGGCCCATGCCTTTCTATTCGTTCGGAAAAAGGTGCCGATACAAGCTGGTGTGTAGACATTCCAACCCAGCCGAGTACTCGCTATCGATTCTCTGGTTGGATAAAAACATTTGACCTTCAGGCAGAGGGAGGTACTCATGGTGCTCTTCTCAATGTTCATCCGCGTCCTTGGACGACAAATTCCCTGAAGCATGACGCTGATTGGACTCAAGTAGAGGTGGAGTTCGCGACTGGTCCCGATGAGCATTCTGTTAGCCTCAATTGCCTTTATGGCGGTTGGGGACAATCGACTGGAGAGGCTAGATATGACGACTTGTCGCTTGTGGCTATTGGTCCCGCACATTCCATGGCCGATTGGTTGGAAGTCGCTCGCTCTTCGCTGGACACGCATTCAGAAGCCTCTTTGCTAGGTTTTCGAGATGCGACATTTTCTCTTGAGGGTGGTGACGGAGAAGAGGGTCGTGAAGTCTTTTTAGGCAATACCTCAACGGCTTGTTATCGGTGCCATACTTTGGATGGAACCGGTGGAGCATTAGGCCCAGACCTTTCCGAAGTCGGGTCTAGGCTGTCGCGTCATGAGCTGCTTGAATCCATTCTTGCGCCTAACGCTGCTTTGGCCGAAAGCTGGCAGGCGCCAGTCAGTGCGATGCCTGCCCTTGGAGCCTTTCTTGCTGATTCAGAGCTTCGCGACCTTGTTGCCTTCCTCGCTTCTTCAAGGAAAGCTCAGCATTCAAAGCCCCCTCCCGCAGAGCCGTTTGAAGTCCCTCCGTTTTTGCCTTTTTTGGTTTTTGGATTGGTAGTGCTGGTCTTTACCCTTCGTGTGGCTAAGACCTCAAGGTAGGTAGCTCTTAATAGAACCTAGCGAACGGTAATAATCTCAGCGTTGGTTAGGGTGTCTCCGACTAGTGCTTGAAAGTGGAGTTCTCTGTTGGAAAGCCAGCTGAGCTCGGGGATATCAATGAAAATGGAAGCCACTTCATATACCCCCAAGCGCCCAGTGCGTGCAATGTGCCATGGGTTGCCTAGCCTCAAAACTCCCCAAGGCGTTTCCCAGTAGGCGGAGGAAAAGGACCATGCGAGAGTCCACAATTTTCCGGCATCCCCAAAGATTGCGGCTTGGGCTTTTTCGCCAATCATTGGGCTGTCGCCTACGAATAGGGTAGGGCTTGATGGTCGCTCGGTGATATGGAAGCGGGCGACTCGTGGTTGAGTCAGGATGGGCGAGGGCGGGGTTGTGAACAGACCTTTGGCATCAGGAAACAGGAGGTGTTCGTCAACAAGCTCGCCTGAGTCACGTAGCGTGAAGCGTATAAATTGATTTGAGTCGGGCTGGAAATTCCCAGCAGCCCTTGGGGTGAGTCGCACCCTTGATCCGCTTTGTTGGGCATCATCGGCTGCTCCTTCTGAGCGCAAGTAAACATCGAAGGCTAATTGCGATGAGGTTTCAGTTGCAGTCTCCGGATTGAATTCAATTGAGCCACCTAGATTCCCTATGGCGTCTCCATCCGAAGGTTGACCATCCCCAGGATTCCCATCCAAAGTAAAATCGCTGAAAGCAAGGGATGGGATGTCTGAGCGATGTTCGAAAGTGCGCCCTATTAAATCATTTTGAAGGTTCTCAATCCAAAAACCATCTGGCCCGTGTTCGCTTTGGTCGAAATAATGGGCAGCGGATCGACCTGCTACTGTGAGCCCTGCATATAGGTTCCAAGTACTAAACCAGCCGACCACGGAGTCATTGCGCCCGCTAATGGTGCGGATAAAGGGCCAGCGTGTAGATGGATTGAACTGCGTGAATGTTGAGGTGTTTAATCGATCAAATACTGGGATACCGTTATCGGTTGGGAGATTCCAGGCAATTGGTCCAAAGAGTTCTTCCGAATAGCTTTGGTTCTGAATGTCTGGCGCAGAAAAATCGAACAGTCCTTTTCTGCACAAAATTGCAGCGAATCGCTCGGGTTGCTCTGAGGCTAAAATTATGCTGCCGATTGCCCCTGCTGAACCCCCGGCGAGATAAACCCTTCCAGGGTCAGACGATGCTCCCAGATACTGCTGGGTCCAATTAAGACTCCAGAACGCCCGGCGCATTGCGAATGTGTCGATAACTTCCCCGGATGTAGCTGGCTCAGGGAAACTTGCATGAGTTCCGAAATTGAAAACGGTGTACCACTTGCGGGAGCTCTCTGGTCCCCTTACCGGTCCGTCGAGAGACAGTATGTCTACATTGTCTGGAACTTCTGGATAGTGAGGCCAAGCAGAAAAATAGTGTCCGCCTTTCGCGTGAAGGCGTACGAGCAGTCCATGTGAACCTCAATCGCTTCCGCGCGAGATGCGGAAGTTGTGCCCACGGCTTGACCAAAGCGATTGGTGTGGAGTGTGCAGAGTGTCTCTATCAGAAGTCCAGTGAGCCCAGATTTCCGTGTCCGATATGGAAGCTTGAAGAATGGCTTGCGTCGGCGCCGGGATTTCCTGTGTGGGAGTAACAGTGGCGTTTTCACCCAGGACGAGGGTGCGATCTTCCACCCCTCCTTGAAGTGTCGTAACGGCAAACCAAGCATCTCCTGCTACTTCAATGGCGGCGACAAAAAGCCCTGTAAACTCATCGAGTTCGGGGTCACCTGACTGGATTACCCAATTATGTGGGACTCCTTCAGCAATTGAGCGTCGTTCATTCCAGGAACTTACGTTGTCGACTTCACCTAAAAAGTCAGAAGCTTGTAAGCGATTTACAGTGTTGATCGGAACTGGTGAGCGATAAATTCGGTACTTAGTGTTGGGATTAGCGAGTTCATTCCATGTCAGAAAGGTTTGGCCGTTTCTGCTATTCGCGATCAATCCATCTACTTGTTGGCTGAAGCCCGCCTGCTGTACCAGAAAAAGTGTGGCAGC
>DNPI01000005.1 GCA_003501525.1 Planctomycetota bacterium | reverse complement strand
AACCTCGCGGAGCATAGATCGGAGGAGTTTCTCGTTGATAGGTACTTCTAGGCAAGCTGCCCGAAAGTCTTCAAGGTCGGTGTCTTCCTCTAAGCCACAAATCACAGAAGCATCAGCTGAAACTTCCAAAAATCCCCAGGCCTCATCTTTTCCGACCCCGTTAGGGGATAAAGGACCATCGGGAGGGTGAACCTGCAAGCTGAGAGAATCCTCAGCCTCTAGGAACTTCACTAGTATCGGGAATCGCCCACGAGGGTCGAGCTTTGATTCACCGAGCAAATCTTCGCGGTGACTCTCCACCAGTTGATGCAACAGCTTGCCCTCGTATAGACCACCCATAATTGGCGTTTCCTGACCCGGGACATCTGAGACTTCCCAAGATTCGCCTACCGGGCCAGAGAATGGAGGGTTGTCATTGAGCAGAATTGGCAGCCGGCCTCCACCCCACCGCTTTTCGACGAAAATTCTTTCGAAGAAAAGGGGCTCATTCAAAGACGAGGGAGAAGACATGAGCAGAAATTCTATCAGGGGTCACCTTTTTACCGGCTTCCCTCCAACCCAAACAGCCTGCACCTGATTTTCTTTGTTTAGCACTACACAATCAGCTCGGAAGTGAGGCACAAGTCGACCGCAATCGCCTAAGAGTTTTCCTGGGACCTCGGATCCCAGCTTGATTGCTTGAGAAAATGTCAAAACTCCTTCACGTACTCTTGAGAGAACAAGTTCAGGTAAAGAATCAAGAGTACCCGCAAGGCCACCCTTAACATCACGGGCTACGGGGCCATCCCGGTGAAGTCGCTTTCCGCCCGAATTAAAGCTTCCGCACGCAACGCCAGCATGGGAAAGGTTGTCAGAAACTGCCATTAACTTCGTCGCTAAAGCTGGCGTTTGCGCGCATAGTCGAAGAAAATCATCGGAAACGTGCACGCCATCGGGAATAATCCCGACCCATTCGGCTTCGCCTAACAAAGCAAAGCCAACTGGCCCCGGATTGCGGGGTGTCAAAGAAGGCATTCGGTTGCCTAAATGCGTCATCCCGAGAGGGCCTAAAGCCGCCAGCTTTCGGCAATCTTCAATCCCCGCCGAAGTGTGCCCGATTGAAGGGGTTACACCTCTTTTTCGGAAAGCACGAGCAGCGTCAATGGCTCCTCGCATCTCTGGGGCAAGGGTGACCATCTTCAGCCATCCCCCACAAGCCTTAATAAAGCGAAAAGCATTATTGCGACTAGGGGGAAGGAGGCCCGCGGGGGGCAAAGCACCACGCATAGAAGGGGCAACAAAGGGCCCCTCAACATGCCACCCAGGAAATCGAGTACGAACTATTCCCCTTTTACCCTTCCACTGGCTCCAATTCTTCGCCGCGCGACGGAATCCAGGCAATTCAAGGGGATAAAAACCAGCCAAAGCAGTGGTGACCCCTGAGGCCGCAAGAGCCTTAGACATCACAACAAGGTCGTCCGAAGAAGCAGCTCCGGCATCATGCCCGCCAAAACCGTGTAGAAGAGTGTCCACAAAACCAGGCACAACCCGTAAAGCACCAAGGTCCTGGATTCCCCTACCCGCCCTCGGTGGCTTTCCCTTAGCAACTCTTACTAAATATCCAGCTTCCCAAGTCAGCCAACCCTCTTGAAACTTTCCGTCCAGCCATAAGCGTCCATAGATACCCTTCATAATTCTTTATGCCACCACCAAAGAGCTGTTGAGCCATATTCGCGGCATTCGATGCCGGGGAGATTGCCAAGTTCTTCTTCTGTCAAAATAGGGCCGGGAGTATGAACTACTGCACATCCACCTCGGTTTAGTTTCTGCGCAAGGACAGTAAACAGGCCCCAGACCTTGGTTCGCACAGGCCCCCTTTCCTCAAAATTTGAATACGGAGGATCAAAAAACAATAAGTCCGGGTGGGGCAAAGGTGGCTCAAGCATGGGAATCCTATGCGCATCTACACGCAACACTTGTACGCGTTTTCTCCATCCAAGCGTCGCCGCTGCTTCGCGAATCGCCTTAAAAGATTTTTCATTTTTATCGACCGCCACTAAAGATTGTGCCCCCCGCGACAAACATTCAAAGCCCAGTATCCCTGAGCCTGCATATATATCCCACACTGTGGCATCTTGAATTTTTCCGGACAAATGATTCATTACCCCCTCTCTCGCCCGCGCGGACATGGGCCTAGTAGGGGTTCCTCGGGGGACCTGAAGTTGTCTCCCGCGATGTTCACCGCCTGTGATACGAATCATTTGGGGTAGAATACCGCTCAAATGCCTCGTCTCCACGTCAACATCGATCATGTCGCCACCCTCAGGCAAGCTAGGCGCAGCGAAGAGCCTGATCCGGTGTCCGCTGCTTCCATCTGCGAGCTAGCTGGAGCGGACGGGATTACCGTCCATCTCAGAGAAGACCGACGCCATATTCAAGACCGGGATGTTCTCATCCTTCGAAAAACAATTAAAACACTCCTTAACCTCGAGATGGCGCTAACTGAGGAAATCATTGAGGTCGCACTGAACATCGTTCCCAATCAAGTTTGCATCGTTCCCGAAAAACGCCAAGAACTTACAACTGAAGGGGGGCTAGACGTAGCTGGCAGTGCCCAAGCCTTAGAGGCGGCAATTCCGCGATTTAAGGAGGCCGGGATCGAGGTCAGTCTCTTCGTAGACCCAATGCCGGAACCAATCGAGGCTGCTGCCCAAATCGAAGCTGACTTCATTGAGCTCCACACCGGGTCCTACGCAAATGCTTCCACGCCTAAGGGGCGGAAAAGCGAACTTGACCGATTGGCAACTTCGGCGCAATACGCTGAAAGCTTAGGCCTCCGGGTTAACGCTGGACATGGCTTGGACTACCGCAACGTCCTCCCAATCGCCCAAATCCCTCAAATCGAGGAATTAAACATCGGGTACTCAATTATTTGCCGTTCGGTCTATGTGGGGCTTGACCAAGCTGTACGCGAAATGCAAGATCGCATCCTTGCTGCAGCACCTCCCGAAGCACCCGACCCTTCCACTTTGACTCGCACAAAGAAAAGGGAAAGGAGTTAGAACTCGCCTTCGTCGCCCCCCGTACCGAGGACACCTTGGCCTGGCATCATTTCAAGCATGGGGCCAATGTCCATAACCATGACATCTCCCGCGGGCTCATAGGAGAACGTATCAGGATGCGGCGGCTCCTTAAACAAATGATAGGACGTAAACCTCATCTCCATAAATGGCCGGGCACTGTCACCTAAAGCAATTACCAGCGGAGCTCCAATGTTTTTATCAAGAACCAGGGTCATCCGGGAAATGTCTTTCGTCGAGGCGGCAAGGACGGGCCCCATCTGAGAAGTCAGAGCTTCCGTCATAGCTCCCACCAAGGTCACCGTTTCCGAGGTCTCTTCTACAACATTAAAGTCAACATAACGGGACAACTGTTGAACCTGCGTCAAGGGATCCAGATTCCCCGATCCCATTCCGCCAATTCCATCAAGGCCCCCTAATCCTGAAGCCGCTCCCTTTTCGGAAAACTTTTGAGCCGTCTCCAGGGACAGCTTCATTACCTGACTGCCGCCGATTTCTGGTGGCAATTCCATTTCCATCCAAATCGTTTCGCCATCAGCGACTGTGACAATCTCCATTTGCACCGGTGAATCAGAACCAGGAGAAATCATCTCCATTTGCATCTCTACTCGAGAATGATTTTGGTCAAGAGCAATCATCCGCCCTTCCATGCGTATTCCCAGGTCACCCGAATCAGGCAACTGCATCTCCATTGCATACTCACACTCAATGCCACTTCGGTTATAGAGATTGGCCATCTCCATAAGCCACTCTTCCGCCGTTCGCTCAGAACCCGCAGAGGTACCCGGCGAACAGGCCGTTAAAAATATTCCGAATAAAAGCAGGCCAAGCCTGCTCACACTAGAACTCCAGCTCGTCTTCGTCGCCTGACTCCTGCGCTGCCTGCATTGCCAACATTTGCAGCATCGGTGTAAAGTCCTGCACCATTTCACCTTCAGGCGGGGTATAGGCAAACGTCCCTTCGGGGAATGCTTCCATAATCCGAATGTTTGTGTGGGACAGCTGAAGCTGATCTTCTTCCCCGACGCTTATAGCAAGCAGAGTCGGAATCCAGTGCTCCTTCAAAAATGCAACCGTGATATCAGGAGCGGGGGCATCAATGTCATCTGGATCAAGCGGAAAGTCCGCAGGAACAATAAAAGAAAAGGCTCGATCAGCGGCTCCTGTCGGGGAAGGTAGCGCTTTAATCGTCAACTTCGACAAGGCATCAGCGAGAGTCTCCTCAAAACTAACCCCTTCTTCTCCGGAAGAAGCCCCCAATTCGAGGCCTTGCTCAGAAACTTGAGCCATCAGTTGGGGTTGAAGTTCTCCCAAAGCATCAATGTTTACTTTGATGATGCCCTGCTCCCCGGCTTCCATATAAATGTCTGTTCCATCGGCTACAACCCTGAAACTTTCTTCTTCTTCGCCGAGATCCCCTAGTACGGTGGCAGAAATCTCAATAGAAAACATTCGCAAACCCGCCCACGCAATGTGTCCGCTGGCAGAAGTCTCCCCAACACCTCCTTCGCCATCACCCTTTGATTCGAGTGAAAGGTCCAATTCAAAGGTTTTGTCTTTGAGGCCGGCAATGCCCGCAGCTATTTCCTGCGCTAGGATCCGCGTGGGGTTTTCCAATGGCGGCTGCGTTTCTTGAGAAAACGCAGAAGAACAAAGTAGAAGCGAAGCTGAAAGGAGGGGGGTTAAAATACGAATCATTGTGTTATAGGTTGTAAACCGGCCGCACATTCTATCCGTAATTATCGATTCCGCCTCCGCTTGCGGCTTTATAGGCAGCGGGAAATGCCTGTGTCGGGTTAGCATGGTGCAGAGACCATTCCGTCCATATACCCCATGATTTCTATCCCCGCTGTTGCCCTTATTGCCACTCTCGCCGTACCCCAATCCGGCCCAAAAGACCAAGTCAGAGTCTGGCTCGATACTCCTCGTGACTTAGACCTCCTGCTTTCTATCGCGACAGACCCTGACGACCACGGGTCGTTTGGAGCCGACCAATCAGTCCGAATTTATGCCGATGACGCAGAGCAAGACCTGTTACGACAGCGCGGATTCAAGGTTGAAGTCGAAATAGAAGACCTGTCCAGTTTCTACGCATCGCGCGCTGCAGCGGACTCGGCCTCATCCGCTCGGAGCGGCGGGGGCTCTATGGGAGGCTTTAAAACCCTCGCGGAGATTGAACAAAAAATGGACAGCCTTGCAGTCATTTGGCCTCAATTGGTTTCCCAAAAATTTTCAGTAGGGACTAGCCATGAGGGGCGAGACATTTGGGCCATGCGGATTTCAGACACTCCAGGTGCGCATGACCCCAGCGAGCCAACCGCTTGGTTCGACGCTCTCCACCACGCACGAGAACCCATGTCAGGCGAATCGCTCCTGATGTATGCAGAATGGTTATGCGCAAACTATGGGATTGACTCTGCGGCTACCCGTCTCGTCGAAACACGAAATATCCTTTTCATTCCCTGCGTAAATCCAGATGGATACGAATACAACCGACAAACCAATCCCAACGGAGGCGGAATGTGGCGTAAAAACCGTCGTGTCAACGGCGGAGGGTCTTATGGGGTCGACCTTAATCGAAATTATGATTATGAATGGGGAGCGCAATGGAATGGATCAAGTGGCAACCCCTCGAGCGAAACCTACCGAGGACCGGCCGCCTTCTCCGAGCCAGAAACCGCGGCATTGGGCGACCTGTTGGATATCTGGACTCCCGGATTTGCATTCTCTGTCCATACCTACAGCAACCTATTGCTCTTCCCTTGGGGCTATGACACTGTTTTTACCGCTGAAGACGCCTTGTACAGAAAGATTTCCGCGAAAATGACGGCCAACAATGGCTATGCCTACGGAACTGTATGGGAAGTCTTGTATACCGCCAACGGAGGAGCGGGAGATTATCACCATGCCGTTTGTGGGTCATTCGGCTTATGCTTCGAGATTGGCAGTGCGAACGATGGTTTCTGGCCAGCCCCATCTCGCATTCCAGCTCTGTTTGCTGATGTTCTCCCTGGGTACCAAATGGCAACCCAGTGGAGTGGCGCTTCGGCCGATCTAAAGGAAGAGGAGTGGACCGAAATCCAGGGGGACGGCGACGAATCGCAGGAACCCGGCGAATCCTGGCTATTAGGGTTTCAGGTCGCCAACAATGGGATGGAAGACCTTGCGGGGCTTTGGACAGCGGTCTCCGGGCACGGAGAGATTGCTGTGTCTGGTGGCCCTCAGCCCATGAACGCTACAGCCTTTAGCGAAGGGATTGCTCAAGGTGTTCAATTGGATTTTGCACCAACCGCTATCCCAGGCCAAGCCTACGAGCTCGACCTCGTCTTGAACTATGACGGAGCTTCTTCAACGGAGACTTTCTCTGTCACATTGGGAAAACCTCGAATCTTGCTTCATGATGACATGGAAATTGACAATTTCGGATGGAAAGTTTTGGACGCAACTAACTACTCGTGGGAGCGGGCAATCCCGCAGGCAACCTCGAGCAGCGGCCAAGTTGTCCAACCAGGTAATGACAACCCAAGTGGAAGCGGCTCACAATGCTGGGTCACGGGCGCTGCGGCGGGTTCTAGTGCTGGGACTAACGATGTGGACGGAAGAACGACGCTCGTGTCTCCGAGATTTTCTTTAAACGAATTCTCTAGCGCCGAACTGGAATACGCGCGTTGGTTCGCAAACCTCCCAGGCAACGCCCAGGATGACACCCTCTTGGTCGAGATTAGCCCAGACAATGGAACAACTTGGACAACCCTTGAAGACCGAGCCAATGACAATCAATGGAGGACTGTCTCGTTTGCCGTGGAAAATTTCGTCCCCTTAACTGGAGCAATGCGCCTGCGGTTAACGGTGGCAGACGAGCCCAACAATGACCTCACGGAAGCCTGCTTAGACAATCTTGTTCTGCGGACTTACAGCGCACTGCCAACGCTTGGAATATGGGGCGAAGCAAGCCTCGGATCCAAAGTGCTCTTCTGTCTCGACGGCCCAGAACAGGCAGCCTGGACTCTCATTTGGTCCTTTTCTAGAGTCCCGGGGGTTCCAGTCCCCGGCATTGAAGGAGAATTACAACTTAATAACCCACGAATTCTCTTGTCTGGACAGCTGGCCGCCGACGGAAGAGCTGAAATTCAGGCCGCCATACCCAACAATCCGTCTCTCTCGGGGCGAACGGTGCATTTACAAAGTGTGTTTGCCTACGGAACACCGGAGGCGATATTTTCCAACGCTGTTAGTGTCCCCATTCTTTAACAACGAATAGTGCAGATATCGGCCTACGACCAAAAGGCAGGCTCAAGAACCTAAAGAAAAAGAGTCCAAGCAAGAACCGCAACCTGTACCGCTGCTATCAAGATTTTCCAGGACCTGCCAAAGAGGACTCCCAAAAACGCTCCCCGGCCAGCGGACATCCCCTTGTCCGAAGAACGGCCAAGAAGGCCTATTTCCACAATCGTCGCCCCTGCGAATGCGCCAAAAGCGGCGCCAAAAATCGGGCCTATGACAGGCAAAAGTGGAAAACCAAGAAACCCTCCAATCAAGCTACCAACGAGAGCCCCAAGGGCTCCCCATTTGGTGCCGCCAGATTCACGGGTTTTACCCGCGGCAAACAAGAACTCTCCAATCTCTGCAAGTAATGCTGCCCCCAAAAGCACCCAAAAAGGCCGCCAACCCGCCGCTTCTGTTATTCCAGTCAAAGCGGCAAGCAGCGCCGCCGCAGCTATCACCCAATTCCCCGGTAGACCAAAGGGCACAAGGAAAAAGCCCAAAAGTGCCACCAAGAGGACGATTAAGGAGTAAAACAGTTCTTCCACGCGAACCAAGGATAAGGGCAGTAGGATGCTATGTGATACGCAGATGATTCGTATCGACAATATTTCAAAACGCTACAAAGACACCCACGCACTCTCGGGGGTGTCCTTTGGGGTCGACCAAGGAGAAATACTGGGCTTAGTCGGGCCCAACGGCGCGGGGAAGTCCACCCTCCTCAAGTCCCTAGTCGGAGTGGTCAAGCCAGATTCTGGGGAAATCCGCATCGCTGAGATTGATGCGCTCACAGACCCCTTAAAGGTAAAGCTGAGCGTGGGATATGCACCAGGGGAGCCTGCTTTATACAACTCACTTTCCGTAATTGAGTTTCTGGAATTCGCCATTGGCTTTCACCCGAAAGGCAGCATCACAGAAGGCAAACACTTATTGAGCTTGTTCGGCGTCCCCCTGAGAAAAAAAACTCGGGAGCTGAGCCATGGGATGAAAAGGAAGCTCCTTCTCGCCCAAGCATTAGCTTCCCAAGCCCCTATTCTTATCCTCGACGAACCGATGGAGGGGCTGGATCCGGAGATAAGAAAAACTGCAGAGTCAATTCTTCTCGAACAAGCTAAAAAAGGGCGCACTGTTTTGCTCTCATCCCATGACCTCGCTGGGCTAGAAAGAACTTGTAGCCAAGTCGCTTTTTTACGCGAAGGCAAGCTGCTAGACGTAGGAGACTTGAATGCTTTTCTGACGCAAGCATCGCGAGTATTGCACATTCGACTGAGGGCTCCTGTTAAGGAGAGTGAGCTACCTAAAAACTCCTCCTGGCAATGGACGGGCAAAGACCAGGAATGGCGCTTACAGGTGCAAGGGAACTTAGAAGATGCGCTCGCTGGACTTAAGGATTTGCCCGTGGCCAGCTGTAGAGATGCATCAGGCGGACTCGAGGAAGTCTTTGAGGCTCTTTATGAAAAAGAGGAGGGCTTTCAGTGATTGCGCGACAAATGCTCCGAGAAAACCTGCTGCTCGTAGTCGGGTATTTCGCACTTTTAGCCATGACCACATCCTTAGGGATTTGGTTTTGGCCTGATTTGCGCACAGCTATCGGGGAATGGACCGACGTTGCAGCCTTCTTGCCCATTGAGGGATTGAGGGAGGTTGTTCTTCGGATTCAAGAAGAAGGCTATTGGGCTTATTTTTCCGTTCAGCAATTTTTTCGTGGGGGAGGTGTCTTCGGAGTAGCAGCAGCTGGTCTGCTGGGAAGCGGGATCATTGCGCGAGAAGCGGATAACCGAACTGCCGAGTTCCTTTTGTCACGCCCCATTTCTCGGCGTCGCATTGTTTTGGTTCGCTGGGGATGTGGAGCATTGGCCCTTGCCACGCCGCTTGTCTTATGCACCGGAGTTGGCGCCATGTGCTCTCCTCTCGTCGGCGAAAAAATCTCACTCCTTGCTGCTGCCCAAGGCGCCGCGCATACCGCCTTATTCGTGGTGGCCGTGTTCACCACTACAGTTTGGCTTTCCGCCCGATCCTCCCACGCCATGCGAGCTGGAATTATCGTTTTAGGGGTTCTGCTTTTGCAGTTTGCTTTGTATCTAATAAAAGTTCTCTGGCACTACTCCGCGTACAACCTCATTGATCTCGATGTAATGACACCACTCGCCCAAGGCCTATATCCATGGAAAGAAACCGTTGCCCTGATTCTCTGGATTGGAGCCT
>DNPI01000020.1 GCA_003501525.1 Planctomycetota bacterium | reverse complement strand
CTGGAACTCGGCGAGGCTGAGGTTTGCGTTGCTGGTGGGATGGAGAATATGTCCCAAGCTCCTCACATATTGCGTGGTGGTCGAAGTGGCTTTCGCTTGGGTGCGACTCCTCCTCTTGAGGATTATCTTTTTGAATCCCTCATGGATCCTTTTTGCGGCCTATTTATGGCGCAGACAGCAGAGAAATTGGCTGCTCAGCATGACATCAGTCGTGAGGAGCAGGATGCTTTTGCGCTGAGGAGCCATCAGCTTGGCGCTGCTGCTGTAGCTAGCGGTATTTTCGCTGATGAGATTATGTCAGTCACAGTTAAGCGAGGGCGCAAAGAGGTCGTGGTAGACACTGATGACCATATTAAGCCGGAAACATCGGCGGAATCTTTGGCTGGTCTGCGGGCCGCCTTTGGCAAAGAAGGGACCGTAACGGCGGGCAATGCCTCAGGCATCGTGGATGGAGCTGCCGCTGTTGTTTTGACGACCGCGGAGCGGGCCGATGCAGAGGGTTGGAAGCCTCGCGCGCGTATTAAATCTTGGGGTATTGCAGGGGTTGAGCCGGACATCATGGGGATAGGTCCAGTGCCTGCCATTAAGCAAGCTTTAGAGAGAGGCGGGGTTAGTCAGGATGATGTCGATTTTTATGAAATCAATGAAGCCTTTTCTGCACAGTATTTAGCGGTTGAAAAGGTCTTAAATCTGGACCGGGAAAAATGCAATGTCAACGGCGGCGCTGTCGCCATAGGCCACCCTCTCGGCGCCACAGGGACTCGCTTAGTTCTTACCTTGGTCCATCAGCTTGAGCGTTCCGGGAAGGCGCTTGGCATGGCGAGTGCTTGCATTGGTGGTGGTCAGGGTATTGCTGTACTGGTGGAACGTACGGGGTAACCGTGGCAGGAATCGCTTGGCCACCGCGAGAAATCGCCCTCGCCGAGGGGGAGAGAGTGTTGTTCCTGACCAAAGATATTTCTCTTGTCCGCCGGCAACTGCACGAAGGGATGGATTTGCGTATGGAAGATTTGTCTGAGGAAGACCTCCTAGATGACATTAACACCGATGTAATGACTCCTGCTTGGGCGTGTTTCAATCACCGGCCAGAAGATATTGCAGTTCATGCTTATGCCGGGTTGATGCATGACGGAGAGAGGGTTTTTCCACCGAGTGCTCTACTCGAGAGCCGCTTTGCGGCCATTGTCAGTGGCCATCGAAAGGGGACTGGGTCTAGCCGCGAGACGGCTGCCCAGTGTGAGCGATGGTCTGGGGTGCGGCTGATATTTGCAGCATCCTTTGCACCTATCCATGAGCGCAACAATATTAATCTCGGTCAATTGATGGGAGGCCTCGACATGATTCGCCGTCTTCAAGATGGCGAGAGCCTTCTCCTTGAGGAATTCACTGACAGGTACGATCCTCTTACGCGCCTGATTTTGGAATCGGGTGGGTTGTTTCCTTTTGCAGAGGAAATGAAGGCTGGTCGGATTGAGTTGCCTGCGAATACAACGGGTAAGCGACCGATGAATGTGGCAGAGAAAATGCTAGCCGCACGACTAGTTAACTCTGGTTCAGAGGGAGCTTTTGTGGCACCGGGTGATTCAGTCCTGGCACGGGTTGATGGTGGCTATAGCCATGAATTTACGACAGCTCAAGTCCATGCCTTTTTGGAAGAAGCAGATGGCCCGGATTACTCTGTTCATAACCCGGACAAGCTGGCTGTATTTGAAGACCACCTCCTCTATGCGGATGGTGTGGAGCGGATGAAGCCGCATGCTGAACTAATTCAAAAGCTTCGAGACCTCCAGCGCGAATTTCAAACGCGTACAGGAGTTCGTGACTATTCAGCTCGTGATGGCATTAGTCCTGGTATTTGTCACCAAGTGGCCCGCGAAGACTTTATAGATCCAGGCGACTTTATTCAGGCCACAGATTCCCACACTTGTATGGGGGGTGGGAATCATGCTTTGGCTTGGGGGGTGGGGGCTACTGAGTACGCAGCCCTTGCGAGATCAGGTCAAACATTTGTCAAGGTGCCCGAAGCAATTCGCTTCGAATTGCATGGGGATCTTGCTCCCAATGTCACGGCCAAGGACCTCATGCTGCATATTCTCGCAACCTTTGCTAGTCGCGGAGACACACTTAATCGAGTCATGGAGTTCGGTGGTCCGGGACTCACAAACTTGCCGTTGGATGAACGAGCCGTTCTATGCAATATGGCAACCGAGTGCTCTGCCCGCACTGGCATCACAGAAGGAGACAGGGCTTTAGCGGAATGGTTAGCAGAGCGGCGAGCTGAATCTTCCGTCGAAGATTTTGAAAAACTTTTCCTCTTGCCTGATGAGGGGGCTCAGTACGACGGAGGGGTGCACAGCATTGACCTTGCTTTAATTCCCCCAATGCTGGCACATCCCGGGGATCCCGATGCAGGAGTCCCCAGTGACCCTACAAACGGTGTTCGTATTGATGAAATTGGCGAAGTAGCTGTCGACATCGCGTACGGAGGCTCTTGTACGGCTGGGAAAATTGAGGATTTCCGACAGTACGTGAAAGTATGCGCTGAAGCCGTTGCCGCTAATAGGAAGGTAGCTGAGGGCGTTCGTTTTTATGTTCAATTCGGTTCGACTCGCGTGCAGGATTACGCGGAGGGAGAAGGTTGGATTCAGATTTTTGAGGAGGCTGGAGTTACTCTCCTCAATCCTGGCTGTGGGGCTTGCATTGGCTGTGGGCCTGGGGTTTCTGACACTCCTGACCAAGTAACGGTTTCAGCAATCAATCGGAATTTCCAAGGTCGCAGTGGGCCAGGTCGCCTTTGGCTCGCGAGCCCCTTGACCGTGGCAGCCTCTGCATTCGAAGGAAAAATCATCGCCTTTGAATCCGGGATGTTTACTCCGCAGCCTGCTGGTGCAGAGTCCTGAGCATTTCTGTCGGTCATCTGGGAGGAATCTGAGTCGCCCCGGTAGAATTCCCTGATGTCTGCACATCGCATCGCTGTAATCGCTGGAGACGGCATTGGTCCTGAGGTGGTGAGGGAAGGGCTTCGGGTCTTGAAGGCCGCGTCCGAGCAGTTTGGATTTCGGTATGAACTGACTGAATATCCTCACGGCACCGAGCATTGGTTAAAAACGGGTGACATCATGCCCGATGCCGAGCTTGAGGAGGTGTCTGGCCACGATGCGGTTCTTTTGGGTGCAATCGGTGATCCTCGTGCCCCAGTGGGTGAAATTGAACGGGGCATCATCGGAAGATTGCGCTGGGACCTCGATTTGTTTGTGAACCTTCGCCCAATCAAGCTCCATGACTCACGTTTTTGCCCGCTTAAGGACACAGTTCCAGAAGATGTTGACATGGTGGTTGTGCGGGAGAACACCGAAGATGCTTATGTCCATCCTGCTTCGTTTGAGAACCAGAATGGTCCGGACGAGGTCGCTGAGCAGCCGATGCGTTACACGCGATTGGGAACTGAACGGATTATTCGCTATGCCTTTGAAATGGCTACCTCTCGTCCGCGCAAGAAGCTGACTTTAGTCGACAAAGCTAATGCGGTCCGAGCTCAGGATTTGTATACACGAGTTTTTGAGGAGATCTCGGGCGAATATCCAGATGTCGAAACGGATCATGCTTACATCGATGCTGCTTGCATGTGGCTAGTGAAAAATCCATCTTTTTTCGATGTGGTTGTTACCACCAATCTATTTGGCGACATCCTGACGGATTTGGGGGCAATGGTGCAGGGCGGAATGGGAGTAGCTGCATCTGCCAACCTCCACCCAGGAAAGTTGGGATTATTCGAGCCTATTCATGGTTCCTTTCCTAAGGCGTCGGGGCAGAACACAGCCAATCCTATTGCCACGATTTCGGCAATAGGAATGATGCTTAGCTATTTGGGTGAGAGTGAAGCTGCGACCGCGGTTGAAGGAGCGATAGCTTCGCTTTTACAGAGCGGCCGAATTACTAGCCTTTCTGCTGGCGCTCTACCAACTGATGCGCTTGGAACTCTTGTTCTCGAAGAGTTGGCCGCCGTGACCGTGAAATAGAATCCTCTCCTTCTCGAAGATAAAAAAAAGGCGAAGGGGCTTTCGCCGCCTCCGCCTCGGCAACTTTCGTTGCGCATGGGTCAGGGAACGACCACATAACTTGGGGACGTATGCAGCCGCCCCTTAAGGGGGGAGTGAGAGTCTACTGCAGGATTACAGTTTTAGGGGCTGTTGTTTGCCAGATACCTGAAATATCCTGTACGCCCCCTTGCAAGTGGAATGTGCGGCCTCTCCATGTAGCAGTAGTGGGAATTCTGAAAGTCCGAATAGAAGAACCCATTCCCCAGCTTTGTAGAACTGGTGCGGGCCCAATATGAACCGGTACTCCTGCATAACTACCGGCGACATTGTCATGGGCCGATAAGAGTGCTGCCATTCCACCAGTCAGATTGCAGACCGTTGCAGTGATAGGTTGATTCAGGGTCGGTGTAGTGGAGGAAAGGTCCAATGAGCCGGCGAATCCCGGTTTACTGCCAGTGGTTGGCAAGTTATTGAAAACTACAATTTCTTCATTGCCTTGGCAGCTGACATAGAGTTTGTCATGAGCAAAAACCGCATCATTGGGCATCGAGTAACCTCGCCCTAGTCCACCCAATCCAATTACTGCTAGCTGTTTTTCGGCTACTAAATCGAAGAGGATGACCCGGTTTCCTGCCAAATCGCATATTGCGAGAAGAGTCTCGTCAGGCGAAACGGCGAGCCCATGACTGTCCCCAGCATCAGGAACTCGAAAGGCTCTATCGAGTTCTCCATCTGGGGAAAAAACGAAGAGTTGTCCAAAGAAAGCAGTGCCGCCCAGGATTGCGCGCCCGTCCGAAAGAATTTCAACATCTTGGCCGTTGGGATAAATCCACTGCCCATCTTTAACTACGCAAGCGATGTCGGTTGCCGGCGTCGTGGCACCAATTGGAATAGTGGCCAGCCCGCCCTCGGAGCCTTCCCAGGAGGGGGTGTAACGGGTGGTTGGAACCCAAACTGAATCATGTGACACTTTAAGTCGACCGGCAGCAGCTAAAGGAGCGGTTATCCCTGCGGTGGGGTGGTAATCCATTGATGTGAGATCTATGGCATGGATATCTCCAGTTCCATCGATTGTTGATACGAAAAACCCCGGTCCTCCAGTTGCGATGCCGAAAGGAAAGCAGGTGCCCAGCCCTAGGGGATCTGGAAGACTGATTTCTGCGACTACATCATCAGATGCATCCCATACAGTCACACTACCGCTTGAAGAGTTGGTGACAGCGCCCCAGGCCAAGTTGCCAGCCGCGTCGTAGCTGAAAGCGATGTCTTCTGGGTATAGACCGACTTGAAAAGTGCGCAAGAGGGTGTCAGTAGCAGCATCGAATACGGCTACATGATTGTTGCTGTCGCTAAGCGTGCCAGCTACCGCTACGTACAGGCGATTTGTCGAATGCTCAAATGCTAGTCCAAAGGGATTTGCGGCGGCAGGTGTGCCAATTCCGGACAAGGAAAGGTCGTGGGAAAAATCCTGTGCGGGCAGCAGTGAGGGGAAGGCCGTAAGCGCGGCCGCGAAGATAGGTTTCATACGGTTACCTTCCGGGAATTTCGCCCGGTCGAATGGTTTCCAGCTTTCGGGTCGTTTTCCGGCTCGTCTGCCTATGCAGGCTCACGGTGGCGATTCCGCGGGGGTCTTCCACCCCCTTACCGATCCCGTTGGCTTTATTTCGAAGTTGTGAAGAGCGGAATGGATTTCCTCACCCATTCAGGGTTTCATCTTAGCCTTCTTGGCTTTCGTATTCTTGCTTTAAAGATTCAAGAATTCCAGGATCTGCAAGCGTTGTTGTGTCGCCTAGAGATTTTCCTTCGGCGACATCTCTTAAGAGTCTCCGCATTATTTTCCCTGAACGAGTTTTGGGTAGCTCCGGGGTGAAATGCACAGCTTCGGGGCGCGCGAGTCCACCGATGAGAGTCCCCACATGTTTGCGGAGTTTATCGGCTAGTTCCTGAGAACTCTCAAAGCCCCCGCGGAGAATGACGAAGCCGACAGGGGCTTGGCCCTTGAGTTCGTGTGGGATGCCAATCACCGCAGCTTCAGCCACCGCTTCGTGGTCCACTAGCGCAGATTCGATCTCCATCGTCGAGAGACGGTGTCCGGAAACATTCATAACATCATCGACTCTCCCCAGAACCCATAAGTTGTCATCTTCATCGCGTTTGGCGCCGTCGCCGGGGAAGTAGCAGCCCGGGAAACGTGACCAATAGGTCTCTGCGTAGCGTTCCGGGTCGCGCCATAGCCCCCGCAGCATGCTCGGCCAAGGTCGGGTCAGGACTAGGTAGCCCCCACCGGGTCCTTCAACCTCCTCACCGTTTTCGTTCACCAGTTTGGCTTCCACACCGGGGAAAGGAGTGGTCGCTGAGCCAGGCACGGTAGTTGTTAAACCTGGAAGCGGGGAAATCATGATTCCTCCTGTTTCGGTTTGCCACCACGTGTCCACAATAGGGCAGCGCTCCTTGCCAATAAGCTGGTGATACCAAATCCAGGCTTCGGGGTTGATGGGTTCACCAACCGTGCCCAGAAGGCGCAAAGAGCTGAGATCATGGCCCGCTGGCTTATCGTCGCCCCACTTCATGAAAGCGCGGATGGCTGTTGGGGCGGTATAGAAGACGCTGACGTTGTAATCTGCGCACATTTTCCAAAGGCGGTCGGTTGCCGGAAAGTCCGGAGCACCTTCGTACATTACTTGAGTTACGCCGTTGGCCATGGGCCCAAAAATCACATAGGTGTGACCGGTAATCCAGCCAATATCGGCTGTGCACCAATAAACATCGGTTTCATCTTTGAGGTCAAAAACCATTTTTGAGGTTGCCAAGGCCCCGGTTAGATAGCCACCTGTCGTGTGCACGATGCCCTTAGGTTTTCCAGTTGTACCGCTGGTGTACAAAATGAAAAGGATGTCTTCCGAATCCATAACCTCGGGTTCGCAAGTGTTGGCTTGACTTTCCACAGCTGAATTCCATTCGACATCCCGGGCGTCACTCGGAGCTTGAGTTTCTACGCCTTTACCGCGCCGCCACACCAACGTGTGCTTGACGGAAGGGCAATCGGCAACAGCTTCTTGAACTACCGATTTCAAGTCCAAAACCTTGCCTCTTCGCCAGCAGCCATCGGCAGTGATAACCAGCTTTGCTTCTTGATCCTGGATGCGGTCTTTCAGTGAAGATGCCGAGAAACCGGCAAACACCACCGAGAAAATTGCCCCGATTCGCGTACAAGCTAATACCGCCATTGCCAATTCAGGGACCATGGGCATATAGAGAGTGACGCAATCGCCCTTTTTGATTCCGAGAGACTTCAAGCCATTGGCCGTGCGGCAAACGCCTTCCAACATGTCCTGAAAGCTGAGCGTGCGTTTTTCGCCTGGTTCTCCCTCCCAGTGAAAGGCAACTCGCTGGCCGTGGCCGGCAGCAACATGGCGGTCAAGGCATTGAACACTGGCATTGAGTTTGCCCCCTAAGAACCATTGCGCATAAGGAGGGTCCCACTCGAGGACTCCTTCCCATTCCTTATCCCATTGGAGTTCTTTGGCCCACGATTCCCACCAACCCTGCCAGTTCTCGTTTGCCTTTTTCCATATCTCTGGATCACGGCAGTGTGCGTGTGTTGCAAAATCTTCTGGAGGGGGGAAGCTCCGGTGCTCTTCTAGGAGAGTTTCAATCCCAGAAGCGTTTTGTTTGGTGTCTTTTCGATCCGAATCGGTCATGGCAATCGTGGTGAGACACAGAGACCGCGTTGGGCGGTGTTAACAAATTCAACGATTTCGCCAACGGCAAGGGAAGGGTGCTCGCGGATTGCTTCTATGGCCTTGGTCGGATTGCATCCGGGCCCGAAGACGGTTGCTAAAGCTTTGCGAACCGCATCGCGCTCATTCGGATTGAAATTTGCTCTGCGCAGGCCAACTGTATTGGGGCCGCGCCAGGACGCAGGATAGGAGCCCGTCACTATCGAAAAGGGAGGAGCATCGCGAGTGACCATGCAGGCTCCTCCGACAAGAGTAAGGCGACCGACGCGGCAGAATTGGTGAACCGCAGCATTGCCGGAGAGGATGGCGCCAGATCCGACAAAAGCGTGCCCGGCTACTAATGCTCCATTAACGAGTACGGCGTCATTCCCTATGCAGGCGTCATGGCCGACATGGCTGTTTGCCATCATCATTACGCGTTCTCCCAGTGAGGTGACCTTGTCTGCCGTGGTAGCTCTGTGCACTGTGACATGTTCATAGATGCGGCATTCTTTGCCGATTTCAACGCGAGTTCTTCCTCCTTTGAATTCAATGTCTTGAGGTTCGCCGCCTAGGATTGCCCCTGTCCCAATTACGCAATTTGCGCCTAGGGTGGTGCGGCCGAGTAGGTGGACATGAGGAAGAAGGCGGCAGCCATCACCTACTTCTACTCCGGGTTCGATTACGCAGTAAGGGCCAATTTCTACTCCCGTGCCGAGTTCAGAGCCAGGAAGTACTACCGCAGTAGGGTGTATTGTTGTTTCCGAAGGTGGTGCGGTCACGTTCATAGTTTAGAAAACCCTCCAACATTGGGCCTGTCCTCCGTATGCTCTTGTAGGAGCAGTTCTTGTGGCTGCCCCGCTTTCTGGCTTGGCCACTGTTCGCTTCTCTAGTACTTCGGCCTCTTTGTGCATCCGCATGCAGGCTTCG
>DNPI01000082.1 GCA_003501525.1 Planctomycetota bacterium | reverse complement strand
TTCTTCTTCAGCAGGCGCTTCTTCCTCAGCAGGAGCCTCTTCTTCAGCAGGTGCTTCCCCTTTTTCAGAGGCAAGAAGTTCAGCCTCGTACTCCTCGGGGGTCTTGATATCAATATCCCAACCGCAGATTTCAGAGGCGAGGCGGACATTGCGTCCTCCCATTCCAATGGCTAAGGGCTTTTGATCTTCGCTGACCAAAACAAAAACGGACATGTTCTCTTCGTCTGGGAATATATGTTCGAGCAAAATGTCTTTTGCGGGCTTCAGTGAATTTTGTACGAGTTCTTCTAAGGAGTCGCTCCACTCGATGATGTCTATCTTTTCTTGGCCCAATTCGTCGTTAATATTGCGAATTCGAGTTCCTCGAACGCCGAGGCAGGCACCAATGCAATCAACACGAGGGTCCATGGAGTAGACAGCAACCTTTGAGCGGTATCCAGCATCTCGAGCAACTTTCATCACTCGGATAAGTCCATCTTGGATTTCTGGAATTTCTACCTCAAAAAGTTTTTTCACATATTCTCCATCGCGCCTCGAAACGATAATTACAACTCTGGAGCCTTCTTTACGGACTTCTTTAATAAGAACGCGAATTCTGTCTCCCGCATGTAATCTTTCGGAGAGCACTCTTTCGGACCTAGGCAAAAGAGCCTCGGTTTTACTGCCTGAAAGAGAGACCAAAACATTTGGTCCTTCCAATTTGTGGACAACAGCGGACACAACCGTTCCAATTTGATCTTCAAACTGGTCATAAACCTTGTCACGTTCGGCTTCTCGAATCTTTTGCATGAAAGCCTGCTTCGTGTTTTGGGCAGCGATTCTTCCTAATTCTTCAGCTGAAGGCAGGGAAACTGAACCGTCAGGCCCTTCCAGTGATATTTCACCATTGCGGCGGTTAATTTTTACGTTGTAGCCTTCTTCGACACCTACTCTTTTACGTGCGGCCATTGAGAGGGCTTCCTCCAAGGCTTCGAAAAGAATGTCTAGTTCCACCCCCCGGTCACGGTGGATAGCGTCAATCATTCTCAAAAGGTCGTCTTTGCGCATTGTTTTTTCCTCACAAGGGCCCCCTCTGTAGGCTCTGTGGACAAAAAAAGGGTGCGAGGGGGACTACCCCTCCGCACCCCGATTTGACCAGATACGCCAACCGATGAGGCTCGGCCACGGAAAATTCCGTCGCCACCAAAGAGAGTCCGAAGACGCTCCATAGCTTGCACATCTTATCAGTCATCCGAAACGCAGCAAGATATTGCGTAGGAAGGTTTTAGGATAGCTGTATGACTGGTTCAGAACCCACGGAGATGCTGCTTATTCAGGTAAACGGAGAGTCTTTGGAATGGCGACCCGGATTGCGAGTTTCAGAACTTCTGGAGGAGCTGGGGGCTGTTGGTCCTGGATTAGCGGTCGAAAAGAACTTAGAGGTGGTCCCTCGCTCTCTTCATCAGGAAACGCTTGTAGAGCCCGGTGATAAATTAGAAATCGTTCGCCTAGTTGGCGGGGGCTAATCTACTCAGGTGTCTGACCGCCTCCCCGAAGATGAACTGCTTAATGTCGGGAGCTATTCCTTTCGCTCTCGGCTTTTCCTGGGAACTGGAAAATATTCTGACTACTCTTGCATGCGGGACTGTCTTGAAATTTCCGGCACCGAATGTGTGACAGTTGCCGTTCGGCGTTTGCCGGAGGATGAACCCCCCGGGGAATCTTTTTTGGATTTCCTCGACCATGAAAAGTTTACTATTTTGCCGAATACGGCTGGTTGCTTTGACGCAGATAGTGCTTTGCGCACCGCTCGTCTTGCACGCGAAATCCTGGAAACGAATCTCATAAAACTAGAGGTGTTGGGCGATGAAAAAACTCTACTCCCGGATCCAGTCGATACGCTTGCTGCTACGGAGATTTTGGTCAAGGAAGGCTTTGCAGTCATGGTTTATACGAGCGATGACGTCCGACAGGCTAAGCGTCTCGAAGAAGCTGGTGCTGCGGCTGTTATGCCCGCGGGGTCACCGATTGGTAGCGGGCAAGGCATTCTTAATGCTTTGAATATTCAGCTTATTTGTGAGCAAGCGGAAGTCCCGATTCTGGTCGATGCGGGAGTGGGAGGGGCTAGTGATGTCTCCGTTGCTATGGAGCTTGGTGCCGATGGAGTTCTGCTCAATACTGCTGTGGCCGGGGCCTCTAATCCCTTCCGTATGGCACGCGCGGTTAAAGCTGCATGCCAAGCAGGGCGGGATTCCTTTCTTGCGGGAAGAATCCCGCGGCGAGCAGTTGCATCAGCATCGTCACCTGTTCAGGGACTTATCGATTCTCAGGCTTGATACTTTCTCTTCTCTCCGCCGGAGTGGGGGTTGCTGCGTCAGTATTGCTCCTGAAGCGGTTACAACGGGGTAGCGCGGAGGAACCCTTCTTGCACCACCTTGGAGGGAAAGATCTTTTTGTTGGCTTACTTTTATGGATGATCTGTATACCGATGATTTTGGAGGCGTTGCCTAGCCTGGCGGCTTTGGGGGACAATAAGGCTCACCCTAAGATTGTTCTGAAAAATTCTTTAGCGGGTCTTTCCGCTTGGGCATGGCTGGCGTATCGGTCTAAGATTCTTTGGCCAATTCACTCAGATTCTAGTCAACCATGGCGGTGGGGAATTCACTGTGCTCTTGCGAGTCTTCCGGGATTTTTGGGTCTGTCGATGCTTGGTACTTCTTTAGCGGAGCTGACTGGTGGAAATTCCACTCAGGAAGTTGTTACGGGCTTCGGGGAGCTGTCCTGGTCGCTTCGCCTTCCAACTCTTGTGCTCGTTGTTTTGGTGGTTCCCGTTATTGAAGAGGTGTTGTTCCGAGGTTGGCTTTGGGGTTTCCTGACGAGTCGGGCGGGCTTTGGTTCTTGGAGAGCTCTTCTTTTTACTACTCTTGTTTTTACTTTGATGCATGAACCCTCTGCTTGGCCTCCGCTTCTTTTTCTAGGTGGAATTTTGGGATGGGTCCGTTGGCAAAGTGGGCAACTTCGTTACGCCATTTTATTTCATACCTTGTATAACGCCGTCGGATGTATGCTGCCTCTGATTTTTACATGAAGTCGTAGATGAATGAATTCTCAGCTTTTCCGGTTCCACCCCGAGGGTTAATGCGTCGAGTTTCGGGAGGTGGGATTGTGGCTTCTACAGCTCTCGTCACAGGGGATGTCGAATTGGGAGAGGATGCGAGTATTTGGTTCGGATGTACCGTGCGAGGTGATGATGCGCCTATTCGTATTGGTGCTAGAACCAATATTCAGGACAACTGTGTTATTCATTGCGACACTGGGCATCGCCAAACAATTGGAGATGACTGTACGGTTGGTCATGGTGCCATTCTTCATGGAGTAGAACTGGGGAAAGGCGTTCTAATTGGAATGGGTGCTACGGTTCTTGGTGGGGCTACAGTTGGTGATGGTGCTGTAGTCGCCGCGGGTGCTCTGGTCCGAGAAGGCTTTGTTGTTCCTGCTGGAATGGTGGTTGCTGGTGTCCCGGCGAAAATAGTTCGGGCAGTCAATGAAAGGGAAGAAGCTTTTATTAGGGACTCTGTCCCTCACTACATTGCATCTGCCCAAGCCTACCTTCCGGAATAATCAAGCCCGGAGCCGATTGATGAAAGCCAGATCCCTTCTGCTAGTCAAACTTGTGGTGCAGCCCGTTGGAAACAGCGTTGATATTCCCGTTGCTATCAGCTTCAGCTGCCTGGACCCATACGGAATCTTGAATGGTTGTCGGCACGACTAAGGCCAGTTTCCCTTGTGGCATAGGTACAGGGTTGTAGAGCAAGGAATCTGTGTCTACCAGAACAGGAAAGCCGTCCATTTCTCCTTCTCCAGGCCCGTGCGAAACCCATAAGAAATAGTGTTTTTCAGGGTCAGCTCCAAGAATACGCCACCAGGCTTGTGCAGATTTTTGTACGGGTGAGGCGACAAGTTTGAGCGTTGGGTATGGCAGCCCTTCACTGGGGTAAATCCGAAGCGTACCTGGCGCTTCTGCATGTAGCGCCAGAGCCATTGCTGCTCCTGGTATTTGTAAGCCCAGTACTTCGCGCTTGGTAGAGGATGAGGTGTCCATAACAACCACTTGCGGGCTGTGCCCTTCCCCTCTATCAAGGAGGTATGGGCCAGTGTTTTGTGCTTCTGTCGAAAATCCCCAAGAAAAAAATCCGTCGGTGGTTTCGAGCAGAAACTCAGAGCCTCCGGACAAATCAACGCTTACCCTCCAAGCGCGGGTTTCACCATTCGGCCCTCCCATGGGCAAATCCTTAAGGATGAATTGGGCCAAAGGAGTCGCGTAACCGATGGGGGGGGATCCTAAAGCATGGCCGGCATAAAAACTGATATAGACAGTTCCAGCACTAATCGGAGCAGAGGAGCACCAAGCGATATCAAATCCATCTACTTGAAGGGGCTTCGGTAGGTCAGTGCCTAAACCTTCTTGTCCTATCCACTCGGTTCCTATATCAACTGAGGCCCATCGAGCTATTGCGTCGGTTAATTCAAGGGGTGTTTCGGGGCCTATGCGTACGGGAGATCCCTGACTTAAAAATCCAACATCCGGGCGATAGATGCCAAGGTGGCTAGGGGCGGGCGCGCTTAAGAGATTGACTAGGCGGCCGCCTGGAGGGGCAGGGATGCTACGTGGAATTCCAGGCTCAATGAACACAAGGGGTTCGGGCTCCGTAGGGCGTGTTGCTTTCCAGATTAGAAAGACAGCAACGGCAATCAAAAACAAACCTAGCCGAGTCCAGGGGAATCGGGGAACCCTAGCTTGTGGATGGTCTGCCATAACGATTACTCTAATCCTACGCCAAATAGGGACCGATTCGAGGAAAGAAAAAAGCCACCCTGCCAGACCTCGGGGCCCAGCAGAGCAACTTATGCGCCCTCTTTACCATCGGAGGTGAATGCCGTTAGACCATTGCTGACCTAGGGAATCGACCGCTTGAGCGAATATTCTGTTTTCGTTGAGTTGAGGGACTTGGCCGTAGTAATGTCCTCCTTCGATGCGAATAGGGGCTGTTATTAGGAATTGCTCATCAATGAGAAGAGTTCCTGTTGGCAATCTCGTCTCGAGTGTTCTTGTGGCAAGCAAGAGGAGATGTTGTTCGTTTTCTTGGGCACCAGGAATCTCCCAGTGCACCCATCCTCTGCTGTCTGGAGCACTTGCAACGAGTATGAGCGAATTGGCATTAGTTCCCTTTTTGGGGTGAAACACAGTTATTCCGGGTGGCGATCCATGAAGGGTCAAGCTCATTTTTTTCATTCCGGGATAATGAGAATCTTGAGAAGCTAAATAAGGCCCAGTTTCATGTTCAGGACATTCGAGACTCCAAAAAAAATCACCACTTGGGTTCTGCAAGGAGAACTCCCAACCCCCAGATAAATCAACGAGTATCTTCCAGGCTCGCGCCTCTCCTCGAGGCCCACCCCGTGGAAGATTTGGCAGAAAGATTTCTTGTAGAAGTGTTCCACAGTTACCTTTTTTCAATTTGTCGTAAAAGCGAACAACAAGAGGCCCTTGACTGAGAGGAGTCGTGGATACCCATGTCACTTCGAACGCTGTTACTTGTGATGTTTCAGTATCAATAGTGGTTCCTTCATCCCAGATTTCGATTTGACCAGCGGATGGCATCCATTTTCCGATGGCTTCTCCAGTTTCGAGAATTGGGAAAGGCGTCATCCTCGATTCAAGATGGCCGGCTAATAATCCGGTGTCAGGACGAAAAACACCCAGAGACTGCGGAACGGGTGCGGCGGGCAAACCCTGTTGCGTAAGAGCTGGTATGGGGCTTGCCAAAGCGGCTAAAACCGCCATGGAGGCAAAGGAGTGGCGCATGATTAACCCGAATCTATGTCGGGTTTACTCCTTGGCGGTTGCTAGCTAGATATCTTGAACCCTTTCTTGAGGATATTCACTGCGGGCTTTTGTGCCTACGGTGATAAGCCTTTAACCATTTTCGGTACTTTAGAGGGAGTCCATCTGTGGAAATTTGCTGCAGTGCCTTCTGGAGGCGAGGAGGTAGCGCTCCCCAACTTCCGGGCCTAGGATTCAGTAAAAGGCCTGGAGCGACATTGTTTTCTAGTCCTTCCACGCTTTCACTGTTGTCATCTCGAGATTCAGGTCCTGGGGAATTTCTTCCATTGGAGAATTCTTCGTTTTCACCCTCTTCTTGATTGCGGCGCGAACGCTGACTCTCACCTTGGCTGCTTTGATTTTCTCTTTCAGGTAGAACCGCGAGCAACGCTTCCATCTTTAAAAGCAAGTTCTCTGCACCCAGTGTTGCTTGCACCAAACTTTTTCTTAGCTCGGAGCCGCCTTCTGGGTTTGCATCAACTTTTTCCATAGAAATGTGGAGTTGGCGATCGAGATTGATGAACCCTTGCTTCACTTGGTCGACGGCCTCCATCACCTTTTCCATTAAATCTCCTTCAGGCGCAGGGCCTTGGGGAGATAACAAAAGTGGGATCAAAAAAATCACAGGTCTTCCTCTGGTGGTTCTTCCTGGGTTTGCAGAGATTCTAACATTGCATCAAAAAGTCTTCGAAGGCGTTGCTGCCTTTCTATCAACATATCGAGTTCTATAGTGTCGTCCTCATCCCACGGCAGATTTGAATCAGCTAGGATTTTTCTGCGTCGCACCAGCGCATCGAGCGCACCATGCACATCCTTTTCGAGAGTGGCAAGTAAATGTATTTCGGCAGCGAAAGATACTAAGGGGGGCGTTTGTGAAGGGTTGCCAGGGAGTGAACTTTCTTCCAGACGTTGTCTTTCGCGATCAGCTTCGAGGCGAACAGCATCTATTAATGCGGTCCAGTTGGTGGTAATTCGACGTGAAAGGATTATCTGTGTTTCGTTAATTTGGAAATTCGGAGGGCCTAATCTTCTCCCTAGTACGCGGTGATCGTCTTCAAGGGTGCCGACCAGAAAAGAAAAGGTGCCGGCCCTCTCTTCTCTGAGCTCTAAGCTCAAGGTTCCTGTTGTCCGTGACAAATCCATTTCTTCTTCCGCTAATTTCCGGATTCTTAAGCGCGCGCTGCGTGGCTGAGGCTTTTGTTTCGTGACCAGAATTTCCAACTCAGTATTAACGGCTCGGTGTCGAGCAAGTATTTCCTCCGCTTCAGCGAGGAATTGGAGTAGATGTTGGATTTCACGGGCGCTTTCGAGCTTCTGTTGCTCTATTTTTGATTGCTGTGCCTCTTTTTGTATTTCCTCTAGGGCTTTCTTTTGTGCGTCAGTCGATTTTTCCAAATCGCCTTCTGTTGTTGAGAGTTGGGATTCTGCTTCTTCCGAAAATTGGAGAATCTCATCCGCATTAATCCCCTTTTCTGGGTTCTGGGCTGTGTCGCGGATTTTCTGATTGAGGTTTTCCTGCTCTTCGGCGAGTTCTTGTCTGCGTACTTGTTCCAAAATGCCGGCTCTCTTCTCCTCTTGGTCTAATTCCTGCGTGTCCTTCAATAGTTTTTCTTGTTCTTTAGCCCACTCCTCTAAGGTTTGGACACGATTGTCCGCGGCCTTTTGGAGTGCATCTAATTGATTGCTTTGCTGAGTTTCGAGTAGAAGGTCGAGTGTCTCTTCCAGAAGTTCAATTACCTCTGCTTGGATGGTCAGAGCAGGGCCACTCCTGAGACTCCCCAGATCGTTTGCTGCGCCCTCGAGTGCGGCTACGAGGCCGAGGGCTCCGTCGGCCTCGTGGAGGCGCTTTTTCGCTTTTTGTAGCAAAACGGCTAGTGCTTGATTCCCCTCCTGGCGTTCTCTTTCTTCTAGTGAACCGAGTAGGTTTTGGAGTCGCTGGGCCTGGTCGGCTAGCCTTTGTTGGTCATTTGCTAGCCTCCGGAGTTCAATAGGGTCTTGTGATGGGACGAACGCGTTGGCTAAGCCGATAAGGAGGAGGCACGTGAACATTGTTTGGTATTACCCCTCCGAGGCCTCCCGAGTCCTGAAATGGATTGCTCGTTGTCTGTCAAGGAGATTACGTAGCAGATTCACGGCGCTCTGGAAATCTTCCCATGCAGTTAGGATTTCGAGCATCGATCGAATTTGGATTTCCAATTCTTGGCGAATGGGTTTTGTGTCCAAATTGTTCTGAGTTGCTTCTTCCCAATATCGCGCTGGGCCCTCGACGGTTTGGTGTCCAGCTCGAGTGATATCGGCTAAAAGTCCTGCGCGTTCAAGAAGAGGTGCTCCTCTTTTCCCCATAAGAAGGGCCGCTAGGCTACCTCTTGGTAGAGCGCCAGACAGCAGGAAAGCCTGTGAGAATTCTTGCTGCCAGAACTCTGTTCCAGGATCAAGGCCAGAGAACACTCTTTCCAGAAGAGTTTCTTCAAGTGCCTCGAGGATCCTTTCCATTTTCCTGCGCACTCTTTTTGGGCCGTGCCCTGATTCCGGAGGCCGAGCAACGAGCGAAAGAGCAGCCTCAAGTTCTTCGCGTGTTTGGGCCATCTTCCTGGCCAGCCGTTCTTCCATGGCAGTGGTTCCTACAATTTCGATTCGCGGGCTTAGTGCTGAGGTCAAGCCCGGGCTCAGTGCCTGGTCTCGTGCGTGGATTTCGAGGTGAAACGGGGGAGGAGGGGTTTCTTCTGCGTTAGAAGGCGGGACAGGTAGGGCACGAAATATTTTTTGGTTGTTTGGTAAATCTACACCGGGCCCAATAGGGCTTGGTAGAAGAGTGATTCCGGCCAGTCCATAGTCATCTTCGACGTCGAGCAGGAGAGGGATTTTTCCTCCAGGGACTGTTGTCCACCTTGTTGCAGGCAATTGAATAGAGACCCGCGGAGCCTTGTCTGGCTCGACCCACCATCGAAGTGAGGCTGCTTCGGAATCGACGAACCCGTCGATGGCGGTTACTGCTATTCGGGCACGACTGTTTTCGGTTGCGTTAAAGGAAAAGCTCCATCGGCCATTTTTTAGTGTTGGGGTAATCTCTCCTTTTTCGGTGTTGATTGTTACGGCCTTTGGTTCAGTGGGAAAAGTGAAATTGGCTGTGATTTGAGTCCCCAAGGGGATGCGGAACTCGTGCATCGTTGATGTGCTACCTTCTAGCCTTGTGTATGCAGGAGGGGTTAATTGGACTGTCCAATTTTCGAGAGGAGGGGTTTCCCCTAGGATGATTTGAAGGTTTGGTTTCCCATCCTTGTCGTCTCCTCCTTTGAACGTGAACAGTGTGTTTTCTGACAAAGGGTTGGTGCTGAATGAAAATTCACCTCCGCCAAGGTTGTGCATAGGCTTCGCACTTCCTTCATTGTGAAGTTGAACTAGTTGTGGCTGACGTCCTTGTGCTCGAACCCTAAGATTCATTCTGGTGTCTATGGGTATTCGAAGGCGATGTTCTCCAGGAGCAAGTTCCTCTGGAATCCGGGGTGCATCTTCTCCTTCTATCCAAATGGGGAGTAGCACGAGCTCTGTCGAGCCAGGCCAGGCGACTTCTTCCCCGCTAAGTTGTCGTAGAAAAGCGTTCTTCTCGTGCGGGAAAGCCAATCCTAAACCGATTAAGCAGATTGTCAGGAGAATCCCTCCGGCCAAAGAGCGCTGCGCCTTACCGGAGGGGATAGCTTGCGCTCGGTTAAGCGTGGGCAAGATTTCCTGTATTTGATTTTTTATCTCATGGAGAAAATCTACGGATGCGAACCGAGGGTTTGTTTGCAACTCTATTAGGCAGGAGAGGCGACCGCGTAGTTCAGGGTGTTCACGCTCCCACCAAAGGGCGAGCTGATTGGGAGTGAGAGGCGATGCGAGCGGGAGGATTAGCTGTTTCCAGCCGACGCGAAGAACAATTAATCCGATTGCAACGCTTATCAGCCAACGAACCAGATAGGGAGGGGCGAGTAGGCGTTCTGTGGTGTATATGGTTGCCACACCAACGGAGCCCAAAGTGAGCAATCGGCCGCATCCAAATGCTGCTAGAACAGCCCTGATGCGCCACTTCAACCGGTTTAAGGAGTAGCTAATTGGCACCTTGCTCATCGTTGGAAAATTGGCAAGTATTCCATGGGGATTTGCAGGATTAAACAAGCGGTTGCTGTTCCGTACACATTCCCCGGACCGACTTCGTTTGGCCACGAACCGTCTTCGAGTTGTAGGTTGAGCATAGTATTTTGAACCTTCTCGAAATAATTGCGATATCTCGCGCCTCCAACCATATGAAATGCCTGAACGGCGTAGTAGTGGCCATACCAAAAGTAGTAATGTCCACGAGATCGAATGCCGTAGCGAGCGTTGAACCCTTCATGGGCCTCTTCGAGAACATTTATCCCCTTCTCAATGTCCTCATCGGCATAAACGCCGGAATTGTGGAGTATTGTGATTCCTGCAGCAGTTAAAGCGAAGGAGGAGCGAGCGAAAGGATCTGGTTGGTATCGGAAAGATCCCGGTGGATTCAGCCGTCGCTGCGAATTTAAGTGAGTGCCTCGTACAGCACTGTCACGAACGTATCGAATAGCGGCATCGATGGACCCCATTGGGACTTGTACCCCAATGTTCTGTGCTGCCCGGAGAGCCATTACTTGACACGCTGCCACAGACATATCCGAATCAGCGACATGTGGCTGATATCTCCATCCTCCTTGCGAATTTTGCCCTGCGACAATGAGGTCGACCGCTTTTTGGAGAATGGGACGTACCTCTTCACGCTGGTCCATGCCGTGTATTTCCGCAAGAAAGAGTGTCGCAAAGGCGTGGGAATACATTCTGGTCTCGTTAGCTGTGATGTATCCATCATCTCGGACTTGACGCAGAATCCATTCAGTTGCGCGTTCGATTACGGTGGAATAAGGACCTCTTCCTGGTACATGACCACCTGCAAGAAAGGCCATCCCGGCCAAAGCGGTAACACCGATATGACTCGCTGTTGGGTTCCAAACTCTATACCCCTCTTCCAGTTTAAATCCGACATCGGCTGTCCATGAACCATTCGGTAGCTGCTGTGCTGCCAGCCATTCAAGGCCGCGAGCGGCCGCATTCAATCCTGGCTGTGCAATTTCCGATGTGTCCAGTTGAGCAGGTAATACAGCAAGCAAGATGGGGATAATCATTCGTTGCCTAAAAGGTAGAGGTTGGGGCCTACTTGTAGAATTAGAAATTTCCCCACAGCGAGCATTTCGAAATGGGTCTGAGAGGAAGAGCTTGTTCGGAATCTTTCCACCAATGTGCCAGCTTCATCCAAAAGAAGGATTTGGACGCCTACGGAATTGGGCACGTTTGGTTTCTCAATAAGAGGCACTGCCCATCCGTTTTCGCCATTTAGGGGTTTTGGTTGGTGGGCTGCTAGCTGTGCGAACGCAATATCTTTGACACCACTTTGCCACATGAACGCTGGTGAAGAAGCGAGAGAAATGGCCCGGAAAATGGTGCCGCCGCTCGAATCTCCAGCGAAGCTAAGGACCGTAGGAGTTTCCAAGTGATGGTCTAGGCGGCTAAAGGAGTCTACTTGTGGGACATGACTATTCGCTGGAATATTTAATAATTCGATATCCTCGGATTCTTCCGATCTCCACAAAATCCTCGGGTTGTCAATCTCACTTTGGCCAGGAAGGAGAGGGGTAATCAGCCAGCCAACGCCTCCCGGAGCGGAAAAGGTTTGCACCCCAACGAGCGGAGGTTGAGGGAATCCTTCTGGCGATTTGATTGCAGGACCAGTAAAGATGAGTGTCGTGAATCGTGCTCCTTTGCGTGGTATGGCTAGCCCTTCTTTCCATGAGAGAGCTGATTCCATTTCATAAGTCAAAGGAGCGATAGGTAGAGGCCAGGAAGTGGGTTGTGTTTCTGAATATGAAAACGTTCGTACCGCCGGATGTTTCTCTTCGAGAACGAGCACAGAATTTCCTTTGGAGATGAGGTGGAGGAAATGATTGGCTGTCGCTTCCAATGGTTCGGAGAAAAGAGTTTCTCCAGTTGTGATGTCTCGCATCTCGATACTTCGGTTTTCTTCTGAGGTAGGGAAGACGAGGAAATCCCCCATTCGCAGTGGTTGAATAGGTATGGCTTGATTCTTGGGCAGCAGTTCTGTTTTTTGCCAACCGTCTGGGCGAAGTTGCATCCAGTGGTGCGGAGTCAGGATTGTTGCAGTTCGATTCTCTAGCCAGACTCGCCTTTTAAGGGAACTTGTGGCAATTTTTCCAACCTTAGTTTTTTTCGAAAAAACTGGGTTGGCGCCTTCTGCTCCGAGTTCAACGAATTGCACATTCTCTTCGTCTTGGAGTAAGGCAAGCACTCCGTTTTGGGTAGAGGATGCGGCTAAAAGGCGGTTTCCGTCAACGGCTACTTTGTGGATTAAGTGTAAAGAGTTAGGTAATCGCGGGACCTCTGGTGTCATCCTGAAGTCAGGCGGCAAATTAGGGGGCTGATCGGTGTACTTGCGGAGCCACCGAGCTATGCGAATTCTGTCTGCCCTAGAGTTTGTTGGGGTTAGTAGAAAAGCCTCTAATTCGGCCCTTCCTTTTTGTGTGCTTCCGAATCTTCTCACCCAGGAGGCAGACCAAGGCGCAGATTCGCCAGATTCCTTTACGGCGATGTCAATTGCTGCAGCATGTTTTGGTTTAGAGGCTAGTTGTTCGAGGCGGTTTACGGCCCATAATTCGGTCTCACTACTGTTCGGTGGTGACGAGATGAAATCGTTTCTGGCTAGCAGCTCGAGCAGAGCGTTTAATTCTTTGTTCTCGTTGCCGCTTGCATGCGCAGAGACGGCACCAAGTTGAGCTGCAATTAGCCCATAGCTCTCTTTTTTCCCATTACTCCGTTTGACCAAGTGCTTTGGGTTTTCTCCTAGGATTTTTTTTGCCTGAGAGAGGAACGGGGCATTCGAGGCGGTGGGGACTAAATAATCAGCTATGACAAGAGCGGCTTGATCTTTCCATGGACCTTGGAGTAAAGGTGCCAGTATTCGCAAACTCTCGTTCCCTTTGTCGGCAGCCAGCCAAGCCTTGCTCGCGAAAAGCGCAAGCCGTGTCGCAAGGAAACTGTTTTGCGTGTTCCGGGCCAGATTCTCGGCATGCGTTGCGGCACTCACAGTAAGTTGATTTCCAGGGACAATAGGGACCTGTTCTAAGAGCGCGAGGATGTCTATTAAGTTTTTAGACCCTGATGTTTCTTCGAGGAAAGTGGAGAGGAGCGTCCCAGGTGAGCGCAGCGCTGTCACTCCTGTGGGCCTCATTATCAGAATAGTGCCAGGAGCGGCTTGGACTGGGCCAGATTCAACACCTAAATCCCAGGATAGGATTTTTCCTAGTGGGCGAAAATCTCTAGGGTCAAGGCTCTCAACCGCGCGAGCTGTGGGGGCGAGAAATCCTCCGCGGATTAAAGCCCCAGCGTGTTGCTGTTCTGGCCTGCTGTATAAGTCATGGAGTGCAGGTGAAAAAATAGAGGGATAGTCATCTGTCCCGAGGAAGCATGCACGAGTGCCAGTAAACCATGCTCCCAAAGGCCCAAAACCGAGCAAGGAACGTAATGTTCCAGCCTCATCGAGTACTTCCCAATTAGCTAGTATTTTTCCGCTTTTTGTTTCGAGTGCGATAGCGGCAAGGCCGTCAATAGGGGCACAAGCAAATCTTTTGCCGTCGAAAGCAGGAGGTCCATGAGAAAAAGTTTCAGGTCGAAGAGCTTCTTTTCCTGTTTGAAATAGCCGTACGGGGGTTCGTGTATAGAGGCGGGTCCAAAGGGCCATGCCTGTAGAAGCATGAAAAGCATTTATGGTTCCCAGGTTGGTGCAGAAAATGACAGCCTCCGCGTCGGCGGCCGGGATGCCTGAGGCGAGTTCTACGAGCACATTGCCGAAAAGGTTGCTCTCTTTCTGCCCTGTGACGGCAAAGCTCTTCCAGAGTGGCTGCCCCGTTTTTAGGTCAAAGGCTGCAAGTGATAGGTCGAGAGTGCCAACTGCGTCGTAAACAGGTAGGAACACTCTTCCGGCTGCGGCGGCGGGGGGGGCTGCAGCAAGATTGCGAGGGGCCTTGTCTCCTTCCCAGTTTGTTTCAACTCGCCAGCGCATTTCACCAGTTTGGGCATCTAGGGCATAAAGTCGGCGGGCGGGAAGAAAACGTCTAATGTCAATGCGGGCATGAGCTTCGGAGCGTCCTAGAGGAATAGGCTCGAGCTGTAGTACGAGAAGAATCCCGTCTTCCAAAATAGGAACGG
>DNPI01000027.1:3615-5777 GCA_003501525.1 Planctomycetota bacterium | reverse complement strand
ACCCCTCTTTGGCTTTCACTGGCCTCCTCGTACGGCGCCTACGGCGCCTACGACCATCCGGGGGTGTGTCGCTATCCTCCGCTTTACCACCAAGGTCAACTTGGCCTACTTTTTTAGCCGGCTCAACATTCTCTAGTGGTTCTTCATCAAGAAGGGCCGGCTCTTCCTCAGCCTTACCCACCCGTCGACGAGGCTTTTTACCTTTTTGGCCAGGCAAACCGTCAAGGAAATCTGTAATAAAACCTTCTACTTCGTCGATAGAAATCACTCGCATATCGAGCATGTCTGTGGCCCGAGAACGCGTTCCGGAATCTGGAGGACGAATTAAAAGAAGAGCCGCGCTCGTGCGATCCGCGCCGAAAATAGGCACCAAGCCTTTAAAGCGCGCAGAATAATCCTGCCAATCACCTGTTTTGCATTCAACCCAGAAGAGCTTGCCATCCACAAAAGCCATTAGGTCGGATTCAAACTCTCGCCCATCCGACAAGGCTCCCTTTACGTTCGATAGGAGTTGAAAGCGAGCTGGGCTAAACCGGGCCTTCAGCTGCCGACCAAGAAGCCAAGCGACATACATTTCTAGCCAGCCACCGGTAAGGAACTGAGCAATTTCACCATCCCTAAGGGGGATTACGCGGAGTTCTTTTTTAGGACTCCGGTGATAATAAAAATCCTTGAGCAAACCATGCCGGTGCAAAAGAGTCCCAAACTGGACCGCACCAGATCGTTCCTCGCTGGACATGCTCTCCAAATCAATTCTGGTCCCGCGACCAGCAGCCACAGCTCTTTTCATTTTCTCATAAAAAGGCCCTAAGTCTTTGAAATGCTGGCCCAGATGGCGAGCCAAATGTTCAAAGGCTTCGTTGCGGCTGAGGTCGTCTGACCCTTCGTAGGTGACTATGTCACGCCCACGAAGGTAGTCGACAAGGAGCCCAACCGGGGCATCATCTGGCGGAGTCCGGGGCGCTTGCCTTCGAGGCCTACGCAACGATGAGCGCCCAGAGTCGCCAGAGCGGCGAGCCTTTCCACGCCCACGAGGTGCGCTTTTCCGCCGAGGAGCATCGGTTGAACCGATTGCCTCTCGGAGAAGGCGTATCTCTTGTTTAAGTTCCCGGAGTTCATCTGTCAGATCTGCTGGTCGGGCTTGGTCCGGGGAGCGCCGGTTGGAGTTACCTCCATCGTCCGTAGCTCCCTGTAAGAAGCGTTGGATCAAGCTCATGACCCGGGCATTGTCGCCGACGATACCCTGGAGCGCAAGGCCCCTAGGAAAAAAGGCGGCTGCCTTCTAATCTCTAATGATTCTTTCGGCTCTCCTAGCCACAGTTATTCCTTCCTCCCCCCAGTTGGAACAAAATCACCCCACCAACCATCTGGAGAGTGAAACCTCTCCTTATCTGCTCCAGCACAGGAATAATCCCGTCGACTGGTATCCATGGGGAGCAGAAGCGCTCGGCAGAGCCAAAAAAGAAGAGAAGCCTATCTTTCTGTCCATTGGATACTCCTCCTGCCATTGGTGCCACGTAATGGAACGAGAATCGTTCGAGGACAAAGAAATCGCCTCTTTTCTAAATCAAGCTTTCATTTCAATTAAAGTCGACCGCGAAGAAAGACCTGATTTGGACGACCTATATATGAGTGCTGTTCAGCGAATGACCGGTAGTGGTGGCTGGCCAATGACGGTTTTCCTGACCCCTGACCTAGAGCCCTTTTACGGCGGGACCTACTTCCCCCCTCGCGCCCAAGGAGGTCGGCCTGGCTTTTTTGAACTTATACAGGGCATAAGTGAAGCTTGGGCAACTCGCCGAGAAGATGTAGAAGAATCGGCAAGCCGACTGGCTGGGATGCTAAAGGTTGAACTCCCTCCTCTCCCCGAAACCGGCCTCCCGAATATCACCGAACTTGAGGAAAGCGAAGTGCTTTGGACAAATTCCTTCGCCCAAACTTTCGATTCAAAATGGGGAGGCTTTGGACCAGCTCCGAAGTTCCCTCGAGCCGAAGATTTGAGATGGCTACTGGCGCGGGGTGGAGCAAAGGGCCAAGAAATGGCTGCAACAACCCTAAAGCGAATGGCAGAGGGGGGCATGTATGACCAACTTGGTGGAGGATTCGCTCGATATTCAACTGACGAAAAATGGCTCATCCCTCACTTTGAAAAAATGCTCTAC
>DNPI01000027.1:0-3475 GCA_003501525.1 Planctomycetota bacterium | reverse complement strand
CCTCATGATTATAGCTTTCTTATCAGGCACTATCTAAGAACAAAGGACTCGGAATCTATTGATATGGTAGCTAAATCTTTATATAGTATGCGTCAAGGAGGCATATATGACCATATAGGGTTTGGATTTCATCGCTATTCAACAGATATGAAATGGCTTGTTCCTCACTTTGAAAAAATGCTCTACGACCAAGGGACTTTAGTCCCTGCCTATCTAGAGGCATGGCAAACAACTGGAGACTCCTTCTTCGCCACAATCGCAATCGAAACTTGCTCCTATTTGCTCGCGGAAAGACGAGATCCCGCTGGTGGATTCTGGAGCGCAACTGACGCAGACAGTGAAGGCGAAGAGGGGAAGTTCTTTTCGTGGGATATGGGTCAGCTCGTTGAAGCGCTAGGGGAGTCAGATGCAACTTTCGCCGCAGAGCTTCTCGGCATTACAGCTTCTGGGAACTTTGAACACGGGAGCTCCGTGGCCACTCGATCTGGAGATTTTTCGAGTGCCCGGGCAACAGACATACGCAAGCGACTCTATCAAAAGAGATCTGAGCGCATTCCGCCAGGCAACGACGACAAAATCCTATTGGCCTGGAATGGCCTCGCCATTGACGCACTCGCTAGAGCTGGAAGAGTTCTAGGGGAAGAGCATTTCACTCTTGCCGCTGAGAGCGCCGCAAACTTCCTACTTGCAGAACTCCATGTGGAAGGAAAGTGGTTCCGCTCTTGGAGGGGAGGGCAACCGCGCAATGCTGCCGTTTTGGAAGATTTCTCTTACTTCATGAGAGGGTTACTCTCACTGTTCCAAGCAACTGGAGATGAAAAATGGCTGGGAGAGGCTAAAGGAATTGGCAACCACATCCTTGAGATATTCAGAGACGAAGAAACTGGTGTGCTTTGGGATACGGATGGCTCAGACACAACAGTCCTCCATCGGCTTAAATCACCCTGGGACGGAGCAACCCCCTCTGCCAACTCTGTAGCCCTAGACGGTTTCGCTCGACTTTTTGCATTCACCCGAGAACCTCACTGGCAAGAAGCGCTTGAAGAAGGGTGCCGCGCCCTTCTTCCCCTGTTGGACCCCAATCCCCGGGCCTTCCCATCCGCGCTCCAAGTACTCCCTTTCGCTATTGAGGAGCCAGCCGTAGCCGTCGTCACCGCAGGCGAGAATGACACCTCGCTCGAAGCTTGGCGCAAAAGCCTTCATTCACCTTCTGCCCGCTCTGCGTTAATCGTAATCAACACCAAGGGGAGTCCAGAAAGTGATTTGGAACTTTTCAAAGGGCGCAAAGCCTTAAGCGGAAAGGCTACTCTTTATTTTTGCAGGGGAAACACCTGTGAAGCCCCTGCAACTGACCCCACAGTTACTGAAAAATGACACCTGACTCGCCTTCCGCAACACCCTCTCGAAAAGACGTTCGAGTGGTATATAGAGGCCCATTGCTCGACTTGGTTTACCGAGCAGCATCAGTACACCGAGAACACAACGACCCCGCCCAAATACAGTGCTCCTCGTTGCTTAACATTAAAACTGGAGCATGCCCTGAAGACTGCTCCTATTGCTCGCAGTCGGCCCATAATCAAACAGAATTGGGACCGGAACCCTTAATGGAAACGGATGAGGTAATCAGAGCAGCCGAACGGGCAAAAGCTGGAGGCGCGGATCGCTTTTGCATGGGCGCCGCGTGGAGAGGCCCGCGTGACGGAAGGGACTTCAATGCGGTCTTAGAAATGATTACCGAAGTGAAAGCACTTGGCTTGGAGACTTGCGCCACTCTTGGAATGATCGACGAGGGGCAAGCAACCAAGCTAGAAGAAGCCGGATTGGATTTCTACAACCACAACCTCGACACCTCCCCCGAGTATTACCCAGAAATCATCACCACCCGCACTTTTGACGACCGTCTCGAAACACTAGCCGCGGTAAGGAAATCAGGGATGAAAGTCTGCACTGGAGGGATATTGGGAATGGGGGAAAGTGAGGAGGATCGCATTGGTCTAATTCACTCTCTGGCTTCTCTAGACCCTCACCCCGAAAGCGTTCCAATTAACGCGCTTGTCCCCGTTCCAGGAACCCCTCTTGAAGATTCCGAATCGCTGCCGTGGGACCAAATGGTGCGGGCAGTCGCTACCACAAGGATTTTCATGCCAGAAGCAAGAGTTCGGCTCTCTGCCGGAAGGCTTTCGCTCTCCGAAGAAGGGCAAACACTGTGCTTTCTATCTGGTGCCAATTCAATTTTCCTCGGAGACCAACTCCTCACTACCCCCAACGTGGCACCAGGAAGCGACACAGCTCTATTCGAAAAGCTAGGGCTTGATCCTCTACCTGTGACGAGCGCCATCCCAGTCTGAAATCTTGACGGAAACCTTCACCCGAAGCATTCGGGAAGAGCTGGCCTCCTGGGAAGCCGCCGGCCTTCTGAGGAGCCTAGAGGCTCCCGATGGACGGGATTTCACGAGTAATGACTACTTGGGGCTCTCTCAAGATTCGCGTGTTATCCAAGCAGCAAAGGCCGCACTAGAGACTTGGGGAGCCGGGGCACCTGCCGCTCGACTTCTACGGGGCAACCTCCCGCCACATCGCGAAGCAGAGCAAGAAGCCGCTGCTTGGCTTGGTTGCGAAGCCGCGCTTCTTTTTCCGAGCGGGTGGCAAGCCAACTTGGCAGTTTTATCGACCCTCGTAAATAAGGGAGACCTTTTATTCAGCGACCAGCTTAACCACGCATCGCTTATTGACGGATGTCGGCTTTCCGCAGCGCACACGTCTATTTTCAAACACCACGACCTGGATGACTTAAACCGCCAACTAGCCTCAGCTCCCACGAAGGGGCAACGCTGGATTGTCCTAGAAAGGACGTGGTCCATGGAAGGCGACCACCCACCTTTAGAGGAAATCGCTGATTTAGCGCAGCACCACAACGCCTTAATTCACCTCGACGAAGCTCATGCGGCGGGGCTTGTGAACCCTGCCCTCCCGCAAGATTGGCCTATTGCAACTCGTATGTTCACGGGCGGAAAATCTCTTGGCGTCTCCGGAGCTTTTGTATGCGCCAACCAAGAAACTATTGACCTGCTCATTAATCGCGCCCGAGCTTTCGTTTTCACTACGGCGCCGACGCCAGCCACCGCCGCTGCATTAGCCGAAGCAATCCGCATCATCCAGAAAGAGCCGGAACGAGGAAAAAAGGCACTAAGAGCCGCAAAAACGCTGAGATCGAAGTTGGCTAAAGGCGGTGTTAAAAGCGGCGGAGAGAGTCCGATTGTTCCAGTCATTCTTGGCTCAGAAGAAAGGGCCCTCGCCGTTGCGCAAGCAATCCGAAAGCAAGGGATGGATGTAAGAGCAATCCGGCCGCCAACGGTTCCTGTCGGGACCTCTCGGCTGCGAATCGTTTGCCACGCGGACCACAGCGAAGAAGACATCGATGGACTTGCCACTTCCATTCTCGAGGCCGTCAAAATGTTCCCGACCACCGAAAACG
>DNPI01000115.1 GCA_003501525.1 Planctomycetota bacterium | reverse complement strand
TGGAAAACCCTAATGGACCACATCCAGAAAGGTTGCGCCAATCTCTCTGCGGATAAATTCCTTGAGGTGCGTTACGACGAAATGGTTAGTTCTCCGAAGACGACTATGGCTCGTGTTCTCGAGTTTTGCGATTTACCTCCCTCTCGTCGCTTTGACAATCGGGTGTCTTCCATACGTGTGCATGATTACGATGATAAGTGGAAAAAAGATTTATCTTTATCTTCCCAGCAGAATTTGCAGCACTATCTCGCCCCGCATTTAGAGCGGCATGGCTTTTCTCTGTGACTCCTACCTCCTCCTCTTCGAAGAAACGTGAAATCCTTATGGTCGGGATAGGGATTTCTACCACTACAGGGATTGCGACAGTCGTTAAAAATTGGTTGGCGACGGATTTCCCAGATCGAGTCAGTCTTCGCTATCTCTCAACCCAGCGAGCCGCAGTGCCTGGCGCGTACTTCGCCAAGTTTGTTGACGGTTGTTTCGCGTTTGCGCGACTGGTTTTTATGTTTTTGGGCAGGCTAATCCTTCTCAAGGGAAGATGGGATGTGATGCATGTGCACCAGTCTTCCTGGATGAGTTTTTGGAGAAAACAGCCAATTTGGCACTTTGGCGCTTTGTGTGCACGCAGACGCGTCGTTCATCTCCATGGGTCTGAATTCAAAGATTTTTACGCCTCAACCAGTGGCCTGCGTAGGCGTTTAATCCAAAGGTTTTTCGAGCGTTCGGATGCAAATTTTGTGCTTTCTAAGGAGTGGGCGGAATGGGTCGAGGGTATTTGCCGGAGACCGACTCGGATAGACATTGTCTATAACGCAGCTCTCCGGCAAAAGATGCCAGATAGGAGAGGTAGACCCACGGTGACTTTTGCTTTGATGGGAAGAATGGGAGAGCGAAAGGGTGTTTTTGACCTCTTGGAAGCGTTTAAAAAGATGGCCGGGAATTACCCCTCAGCAAGATTAATTCTTGCTGGTGATGGTGAGGTGGAGAAAGTGCGCTCTTTAGTTGCCGCTGCCGGGCTCGAGGACAAAGTTGAGGTTCCTGGTTGGGTTTCAGGGGCGGATGCGGAATCGGTGTTTGAGCGAGCAGATGTTTATTGTCTGCCCTCTTACAACGAAGGTCTGCCAGGCTCGATCCTTGAAGCAATGGCGGTTGGCTTGCCTGTTATTTCGACTCCTGTTGGTGGGATTCTCGAGGCGGTACAGCACGAGTCCAACGGCTTGATTGTCGAACCAGGAGACATAGCCGCCCTTGCTGATGGATTGGTCCGTTTAGCGGCTGACGTCGAGCTTAGAGAGGCAATGGGTGAGGCGAGCTACGCTCTTTTTGAGAAAAAGTTCGACCTTGATGCCATTGTTGAGCAAGTCGTGGGTATTTATGAAACTCTCTTTCACTCAGCGGCATGAATTTTAGTTGGTTTTGGGCACGCCTTCGAAGCATGACCTTCCAGGAGGTCAGATGGAGAGCTAAGCAGTTATTGAGAGAGCGGCTGGAGAAATTTCTTCCCCCTCCACGAGCAGGTTTGAGTCTAGGTGTCCCTCAGGGCCTAGGCCTTCCTCGTGCGAACTTGAACTCCGGATATATCGAAAAGGCTGCTTGTCTTGAAGCGGCAGAAAAAATCTTAGATGGCGTGGTTTCGATTTTTAATCTCACTGATATCAGCGAAGGTGTTCCTATCCCATGGCATCTTGACCATCAGAGTGGCAAGGAAGCTCCGCGTGTGTACTCCAAGGACATCAATTACCGATCTTTCGAAGAGTGCGGTGACATCAAGTATGTGTGGGAACCTTCGCGTCATCTTGAGTTGGTGACACTCGCGCGCGCTTTTGCCCTTACTGGTGATAGTAGGTTCCGAGAAGGCTTTAAAAGTCGCCTGAACTCCTGGTTGAGCGCAAATCCTTTTAATCAAGGGGTGCATTGGTGCTCTGCGCTTGAGGTGGGCATTCGACTTGGGAATTGGGCTATTTGTGCTGATTTTTTTGGTCGGCAGAGTGGCGGCCTAGAGGGCCTAGGAGAAGATTTCTTGAGCGATTGGAAGCAGGCCGCGTTTGAACATTGCCACTACATCCGCCATCACGTCGCAGCGGGCTCGTCTGCCAACAATCATCTTGTGGGAGAACTCGCAGGTTTGTTTCTCGGTTGTTCGGCATTCCCGTTCTTCCCGCAGTCGATGGACTGGAGAAATTGGGCCCAAGCGGCGCTCGAAAGCGAGAGTGAACTCCAAATCTATTCGGATGGTGTAAATAAGGAGCAAACCACTGGCTACCATCCTTTTATCGCCGATTTTTTTCTTATTCCGGGCATTGTGGCAGAAGGATTGGGTACTCCTTTTTCAGTTTCTTATTGGGATCGCTTAGAGGCGATGGCGAACTTTTCTGCGTCTTTAATTGATGTTGCAGGCAATGTCCCGTTTGTTGGGGATCTTGATGATGGGCATGTAACTCGTTTGTGTGACACGCCCGATTTTCACCCCCATCTTTCTCTAGTTGCCACGATGTCGGTTATTCGTGCGCGACCAACGCTTAGAGCGAAAGCTAAATCCTTAGACGAAAAGACTTATTGGCTTACAGGAGAAGAAGGGCTTACGGCGTGGGAAAATTTAATCGGCCCGGCTGATGGGCCGCTACCAAGAGCTTTTCCGAAGGGCGGGTATTGGCTGATGGGGCGAAAATGGGATTCTCCAGAGGAGGTGAAGCTTATTTTTGATTGTGGGCCCCTTGGCTTTCTTTCTCTTGCTGCCCATGGGCATGCGGATGCCTTATCTATTCAACTCTCGGTGGCGGGGAAGGAAATCCTGGTAGACCCCGGGAATTGGTGTTACTTCCAAGAACCCGCTTGGCGCGATTACTTTAAGGGGACTCTTGCGCATAACACCCTCCAAGTCGACGGACTGGATCAGTCGAGCTCTGCGGGGATGTTCCTTTGGAGAGACAAGGCTCGTTCCTCTTTGCTTTCCAGCGAAGTGTCCAAGGAAGGGGGTTTTTCGCGCCTTGCTGGCGAGCACGATGGGTATAAGCGTTTAGCGGATTCGGTTGTTCACAGGCGGGATATCGAGTGGGACTCGGAATCTGTATTTTTGATACGTGATTCGGTAGTTGCCACAGAGGCGCACAATTACTCGTTAGCCTTCCATTTTTCCGAACAATGTGAAATTGAGAAGGAAGGGCTGCAGTTCATCGTGAGCAATGGCCCTGTTAGAGTTTGCTTCTCTCCTCCCGCAGGCTGGGATGCTCGGATTGTAAAGGGCCAAGAAGACCCTCCTCTGGGTTGGCGAGCGACTCGCTTTATGGTGCGCAATCCAAGCCCGGTTCTTCTACTTCAACGTTCCGAGGAGGGAGATTGGGAGAGCCTTTCTAAGTTCGAAATTACGCATCTCTCCTGAGATAGTTTTTGTTCTCGCGGTGAGGTCGCGCATTCCGGGAGTCCAGCTGGCGAATCCCGTTATGGTGATTCTTCTCCAAATCCATCTGCGTATCCCATTTCAGCCAGGCGTTGGCGAGTTTCTTCGTCTAACTCCATTCGCTTGGAATCAAGAGCCATAGACAAAGCCAGATTTCTTAGGGCGAGTGCTCGGGCTCGGAGTCTCGCTAGTGCTACGGGGTTTTCTGGGGCCAGGTTTTTGCTTTCCATTGGGTCAGCTTGAAGATCAAAGACCATCTCGAACTTTGTTTCTCCGGCGCCTTCTCCTGAATGGGGGATTTGGATAAATTTTTTGTTGCCACTTCTGAGCATTAGGAGATCTCGTGCGTTAAATTTCTCTCCAAAAACGTCGTGGGAGCTGACGGTGGTGTTGTTCTGCCAGAATGGATGCAGAGAGCGGCCATGGCTTTTGTTCGGCAGCGTGGGATTAGCAATGTTGACGAGTGTTGCGAATACATCAACCAAGCCGACAGGGGTAGAGACAACAAATTCGGGCGGAATGCTGGGACCAGTGGCGATAAGTGGGACGCGCATTAATTCTTCGAACATGGAGTGGCCATGGCCCCATTGTTTATGTTCGTAAAATTCTTCTCCATGGTCAGAAAGAATCAGTACAAAATCCTCATCACTGGCGATTTCGAGGGCCTCCAGGGCCTGTAACAGTTTTCCCAGCTCACGGTCAACAAACCTAATCTCTGATTCATAGAGAGAGTGCACCCCTTGTACGGTTTCGGCGAGATTGCAGTCCTTGCAAGAATCTTGGGGCTTATCTGCTTGGAAGCCGAGGCCTGTGCATTTCTCGCAAGCGGTTAGTTTGCTGGCAGCAAAAGGGAACGGATCAATGGCGTCAACCTGTGGGAGAATTGATTTGGTTAGCGCGTTCAGGTCCCACCTGTCTCCATGCAAGAGGTCTTCGGGTGGAGAATAGGGGTAATGAGGGTCCACATAGTGCACATAGGTGAAGGTGGGGCGATGATCTTTTCTCGCCGCCCAAGCGAGGACCTGTTCGTTTACGATTCCCGCATGGTCTTCCACAAAAGGGACAATCTTGAAGACTCTTTGTATTCGGCGTTCTAGTTCTCCCCAGGCAAGGAGGGTGAGCAGATTCTTGTCGGTTAGGCACCAGAAATGCTCAAAACCTTGATTAAACCCGAATACCTGCGAAATGTGCGAGTTTGCAGAAAACCCACCGGTTCGATATCCCTGTGAGTGGAATTGCTCTGCTAGCGTTTCTGTTTCGGGTGGAAGAGCTCGGTAGATTGTGTTGGCCCCGTGAGCGCTGGGGTGAAGGCCTGAGAAGAGGGATGCGACAGAGGGACGGGTCCAAGGCGCTGATGCATAGGCCGCGTCGAAGCGAACACCTTTTTTGGCAATTGCATCGATAACGGGTGAGGTTGGTTGTCCGTCTGGAGTCAAATAGCCATATGTCGATAAACGATCGGCACGAAGAGTATCGATGAGTACAACTGTTACATCAGGAAGGTTTGGTGCCGATGGCTGTGGCCCTTTGTCTATCGAGGTCGTTCCCGAATCTATGATTTTTGCGCTGGTGGCGATGAGCAGAAGGCTGCCAACGCAAAGAGATCCTTTCGGCGAGTGGTTTAGAGCTTTTTTGAGCAGGATCGAGAGTGCACTGATTAACAAGCAGAGTGCCCCGGTCCCGATTATTCCGGAGAGAGAAAAGATGCTTTCACCGTTCAAAATCCTTGAATGCAGCCAAACGAAGCTAGCTGCAAAAAGAACGAGTATCCCTCCTCCGAGTGCTTGCGAAGTGGGTGACCAAGAAGGTCGCAGGATTCGGATACCGATGCTCAATAGCATGGCGGCGACACCGTAATGCAAAATCACACTCACCAAGTCTGCAGCAGGATTGACAAGGTCGATGTCGGGGCTACGGAATAGCAGGACGGTGCTTTCCAGCGCGCCTATCAAGCTTCCAAGCCCGAATGCCGCTAAGAGAACAGCCTTGAGACCGCCGGTCATTTCAGAATTTTACTTTACTCATCGTCAAGAAGTCGGCCACCATCTTCGCCTACGTATCCCATTTCTTCTAGTGCCTGCATAACATCAGCCCCCAGAAGAGCTCTTTCGCCCTCTAACGAAAATTGATCTGCTATCTTTTGCATGCTTCGAAGACTTTTTAGGAGAAGTGGAGGTATTTGAAAAGCTGGTTGCGTTCTGTCCAAGGGCGAATCGCCCGCTGGCCCGACCATAGTGATGGTTTCTTCGGGATTTTTTTCGAGATCGAAGTGGAGCACGAGTGGTTCCCCTCCGCTTTCTAAATCGGGCATTTCAATGACCTTCATCTCCCCTTTTCTGATTGAACGCATAGGTAGCGCGAGGAGACGTTCTGCATATAACGGGGGTGGGTTTTCGAGAGCGTTCCCTGAAAGCAGGGGGTTTAAATCGGTGCCGGAAACCTCTTCTTCACAAGGTGCGTTCCCCCACGCGG
>DNPI01000121.1 GCA_003501525.1 Planctomycetota bacterium | reverse complement strand
TGGCGGAAAACCCAATGGCCTGGATGGCTTGGCACAATCTTGGCGTTATTCAGCGCCGCTCGGAACGGCTTGATGAAGCGATGACGAGCTATGAGCGAGGCCTGGAATTAGAGAGGGACCCCAAAATCCTAGAGAGCAGAGGGGAGCTTTACATGGAAAGGGCCCGGCGTAAGGGTTGGGATATCGAGAACCTGAAGTTGGCAGAAAATAGTTTTTTAGAGGCCGTTAAATTGTGGCCCAATTACATGTGGGCACACGTTGGGTTGGGAAATTTTTATGTTTTAGAGCCGGTGCGGGATTTGGATAAGGCAATCGCTCACTACGAGTTAGCCCTTGCTAATCTCCCACCTCGGAATCAGGGCTTATTCCTTAAAACAGAGAGCATGATGGTGTCAGTGAGGAATCTTTCCCTTGCCTATAGAGATAGAGCTCGTCGGAAAGCAAGAGCGGGGAATGGCTTGAGCGCACTGAGTGATTTGCAGTCAGCATTAGAGCGCAAGCCAGGTTTCCCCCCCGCAGTGCTGGATATGATTTGGCTACGAGGCTGTCATCCAGATCCAGCAATCCGAAAGCCCAAGCGGGCAATCAACCTTGGCCGGTCGCTTTTAAGGGCAACTAGTGGGAGGGATCCGTCTGTTTTCGATGCCTTGGCTGCAGCGCTTGCTGCCAGTGGTGATTTTCCTGGAGCGGCAGCAATGTCGCGTAGGGGCATTGAAGTTGCGGGCGGGATAGGCTCGCGGAATATCCCCCCAGGAATGGAGCTTCGCTTGCGCGACTTCGAAACAGGAAGACCTTTCCGCAGCGCTACTGGGCTTCCTGATTAGACGGAATCTTTTAATCGCCTTTCTAAGTGGCAATGCCGATCCTTCACCGAGTTGTCTTGGACAGCCTGCTGAAGGGCCCAAGGATCTGTGACTACAACGACGAGCTCTTTGCCGCGAGTGATTGCGGTGTAAAGTAGATTCCGCTTGAGCATTAAATAGTGCGATCGGGCAAGAACTACCACGACGGCGCGGGCCTCACTCCCTTGGGCTCGATGAACGGTCACACACCACGCTGGTATTAAATCCGAAATCTGGCCAGGCTTGTAGATTTGTGGCTCCGAACCAAAATCTACAAGAAGGTGGTCTTTTTCTATGGCCACGACTTCTCCCGCATCTCCGTTGAAAACCTCTCGTTCGTAGTCATTCCGAACGGCCATTACTCGGTCACCGCTCCTTAGCTCTCGAGACCATGGCGCGGCGTCACCGGCGGGATTAAGTTTTGCCCCTAATCGTCGGTTGAGGGAATCGACCCCTAAGGGGCCCTTGTACATTGGCGAGAGGACAAGGATTTCGCTTTTCGGGTCCAGCCCATATTTCTCAGGGATTCTTTCGCAGACAATGCGCTCAATTCGTTTCGCGGCCTCTTGTGGATTGGCGGCCAAGCTGAGAAAGAAATCTCCACTGCCGCCGTCCTCGCTGTCAGTAGGCATGTTCCCTGAGAGGACATCGTGAGCAGCGGCTACGATTCCAGACCCTGCCGCTTGCCGGTGGATAGTTGTTAGGCGAGCTACAGGCACGCGATTGGAGGCAATTAAATCGCGCAGAACAGTGCCAGCGCCTACGGAAGGCAATTGGTCGGAGTCCCCGACAAGGAGAACTCGGCAATTACTTGGAACAGCCGCGAACATAGCGTGAGCGAGAGGTAGATCGAGCATCGAGGCCTCATCAATGACAAGGAATTTGCCTTCAATGGGGTTTTCTCTATCTTTTCGAAACGCCATTGAATGGGGGTCAAACCCCAGGAGGCGGTGGATTGTTGAAGCTTTTCTCCCTGTAGATTCTTGAAGTCGTTTGGCCGCTCTCCCTGTTGGGCTTGCCAAAATTGTTGGGCCCTGTCCCATGCGGTCAAGAATGTCGAGGACGCATTTCAGCAAAGTCGTTTTCCCTGTCCCTGGTCCTCCGGTAATAACGGAGCACGGCTGGGAGAGGGCCATTTCAATGGCGGTCTTTTGATCGGCGTCGGATTCAAGGCCGGCATTTGCGATAGAGATTTCAAGCTCGTTGGCTGAGATATTAGTGGGGGCGGGAGAGTGAAGAAGGCGCATGACGTCCTCTGCCAATTTCTTCTCAGCACGGTGTAGTTGAGACAGCCAGCACCACGTCCCGGTTTCAATCTCTTCGGACTTTAGACGACCGTTTTCTTTGAGATTCGCAAACGCCGCCTCTGAATTTTCTTCCCCTATGCCGAGTTCGTTTAATTTTTCCGTCAGTTCCGGCATCGGAAGGCAGGCGTGCCCCTCATTGGCCGCTTGGTTTAGAGCGTGGAGCAAAATCCCCTTGCCTCGTTCTTGGGAGTCACGCGGAATGCCTAGGGCGGTAGCGAGTTTTTCGGCGGAGGCAAATCCGAAGCCGCGGAGGTCCGCAATAAGCGAGTAGGGGTCTTTGCGTGCTCGTTGAACAGAGCCAGCTCCCCAGCCTGCGTACAAAGCCTTCGCTTGCGATGCAGATAGGCCGAATCCCCGGAGTTCGGCCATGACTCTGTGTACTCCTACTTGCAATGCAAAAGAGGCCGCTAGGGCTTCGGCCTTCTTCGGCCCTATGCCGGGGACCGTTTCCAATTTTTTTGCTCCATCCTCTAGGGCCTCAAGAGTTTTAGAGCCGAAAACGTTGATTAACTTCTTCGCGAGCGCTGGCCCAACGCCTTCGAACATCCCACTCCCTAAATACTTTTCTAGTCCTGGGAGTGTCGTGGGGACATCCTTTTCAACCCAGGCTGCGCGGAATTGTTTCCCAAACTTATGATGATCTATCCAGGACCCATGCAACACTAGTTCCTCGCCTGCGGCAAGAGGTGCGATTTCACCCGCAGCGGTTGAGCCATCTGTGAGCTTAATTACGGCAAAACCACTTTCTTCATCTTGGAAGATGAC
>DNPI01000093.1:2382-3073 GCA_003501525.1 Planctomycetota bacterium | reverse complement strand
GGACGGAGGCGAACAAACCTCTCTCATGGAGGTTGAACTCGTTCGGGTGAAGGCAGATTAAGCCTAGATTGCTTGGCGACGGCTGCGCTCTAAATTTCCCGCTGCCCAAGCAACGACCAGGTAAAGAGGCATTTCTATCCACATCCACGTGGGGTGAGGGAGTTGCATCATATTCATGATGCCACCAGCTAGGCTCAGGGCGCCGACGGTGAGAGCGACTCCCATTGGATTAGCTTTGCTGATTTTTGCTGCGACCCATCCTCCCACGAATGCTTGTCCCAGATGGGCGGCCAGGACAATGAGAAAGGCCAGTATGGGCAAAGCGGCGAGGTATTCGGACACAACGACGGGGTCTTCCCAGTTAAATCCTTCGGGGGCAGGGAAAAGCGCCATGTTTGCCACCACGAGGCCCATGTTGACGGCCATGCCTACTGCTAGGCCGACGACTACGGCTATTGCATTATTAATCATGATTAGTTTTTACGCGAAACAAGGGTTGATCCAATTCGATAGGGTCACCGTCTTTGGCGAGAGCTTCTAGGAGTGTTCCTGTGCACTTAGCTTTAATCTCATTGAAGACTTTCATTGTTTCGATTAGGCACATCACGGTTGTTTCCTCGACTTCGTCGCCAGGGGAAACAAAAGCCCGCGCAGTAGGGTCTGGACGCCGGTAGAACGTGCCATCCATTGG
>DNPI01000093.1:0-1960 GCA_003501525.1 Planctomycetota bacterium | reverse complement strand
AGGGCATTTGCAGTTTCAATGCATTGGCTTTTTTGGGCAGCGTCCGATATCGGATTTCCCGCGCAGTCTTCATGTGCAGCAACGACAATTCCTGCGGATTGATGTGCTTCAACCGAGACTTTGACATTGGCGAGAATCTGTTCGTTTAGCCCCGCAGCTGCGCCAGCGTTTGTCACCATGTCGACATATTCGACGTCATACTTTTTGCGGACAAAATCAATGACGGGTTGTTGCACCCGACCGTCGATGCAATTTACGGCTGTGGCAAAGCGGAGGCTGTCCGCGCTCATGATGCTAAGAAACTAGCAGAATCAAGCCCGTGTCCTACTAGGTTTAAATCCACTCTTGTTCTTCGACGTCAATTGCCCTTGGGCCCCCATGTTTGCCGAGATGCTGAGTTTGTTTAGGTTCGAGGAGCAAAATGGAGGCCGTGGGCTCGGCCCGGGGGCGATGCTCAACACCACGGGGCATTACGAATAGTTGTCCTGGTTCGAGCGTGACTTCGCTGTCGCGCATTTCGAGAACCAGACATCCTTCCAGGCAGAGGAAAACTTCATCCTCCTCTTCGTGGGTATGCCACTCGAGGTGCCCTTCAGCTTTGGCTAGCTTTAGGTATTGGCCATTTGCCTCGCCAATAATGCGTGGATGCCAAGCATCTTCGAAGACGGAAAGTTTTGTTTTTAGGTCGATGGCCTCAGTCATTGATAAAGAAAGTCTAAGGGAACTGTAGATAGTATAATTTGGCAAACAGAATTAAGGATCCCTGTGAAAAACATACTTTGCTTTGGTGACTCAAATACCTGGGGCTATACCCCACTTACCGGGGAACGCTATTCAGGTGATGTCCGCTGGACAGGGGTTCTACAGGATGTGCTTGGTGATGCTTATCGAGTTATTGAGGAAGGGCTGAACGGGCGTACGACGTTGCACAACGAAGAAGAAAGACCCTATCGGAGTGGTTTAGATTTGCTCCCGGTGCTTATCGAGAGTCATGCGCCGCTTGATTTGGCAGTCATTATGCTGGGGACGAATGATCTCAAGCCTCGTTTTCAGCGAAATGCTCGTGGGATAGCTGAAGATGTAAAAACTCTCTGTCAAGGGGCTACGCGCTGCGAATCGTTTATTGCGAGCGCAGGGCAAATTCTCCTGGTCTCCCCCACGCATATAAACGCATGTCCAGATGAGTATGCGCCTGATTTCTCTGGGACTATTGAAGCTTCTCAGGCCTTCTCGGAGCACTATCAATCGGTTGCAGAAGAGTTAGGTATCCACTTCCTGGATGCCGCGCAGATTGTGAAGACGAATACTCTAGATGGCGTTCACTGGGATGCTGATCAGCACAGAGAGTTTGGCGCTGGCATCGCCTTTGCCGTAAAGCGGATATTCGACCGTCCTGCGTAGATTCGCTTAGCGCCGCCTTTTCTTTCGTAACTCAAAGACTTTTTCGGTGGGTTCTCCCTCTTCCGAGGTGTGGGCCGAGGTGAACCCTCCCTCTTCGCTGAAGCTGATGGTGATCGATTCGCCCTTTGAGTTCGGATTGGTAAATGTCAGTTTTTCTTCTTCCTTGTCTTCGTATTCGCCTACCCAGTATTTGGGCCAGGTGACATCTTGTCTGAATTGAAACATTTGAAAATGTCCTTTTGAGCTGTCGAATCCCACAAAGGACAAGTGTTCAAGAGGCTCCCCGTCGGCAGAGGTCTGAGTTTTTGAGCTAACAAGGAAACGGCCTTCGCAGATGACTCGGGACGAAAGTTCTTCTTTTTCACCATCCTCAGATTCAAAGACAAAGTCGCCTGCAATTTTTTGGAGCAGCAGGTGCTCTTCAGAGAAATTCCTTGCTGCGTCTCTGTCATCATCTTTGTCGTTGATTTGCTTAGGCTTGATTGGGCTGTCAAGCAGTGTCGACAAAGGGTCTACTCTCGATTTCCGGCCCATCTTGGTCTCGGTCTCCATAAGAAGG
>DNPI01000010.1 GCA_003501525.1 Planctomycetota bacterium | reverse complement strand
AAGACGTTCTTGAAGAGGTGGGGCGAATGTTGGGATACGACAAGATTGAACCTGCCCCGCTTGTAGCCCCAACCCCTTCTCCTGAGTGGGATGGTCGCCGGCGTTTGGTGCGTGATTTAACGCGGCGACTGGCGGGTTCACATCAGGGCTTCGAAACACATGCTTACACATTCCTTGGTAGAGATTCGGTGGTTGCAGTTGGGCTTGACCCTTCTTCTTTTGTTCAGCTAAGAAATCCAGTGCAGGATGGGGTGGACTTGGTTCGCCAGAATCCGATCGTTTCGTTGTTCAATCAGGCTCGAGGGAATCTGCGCGAGAACCCCGAGGGGATGCTCTTCGAAATAGGCAAGGGTTATTCTCCTCTGGCTGGAGATCAACCAGAAGAGAAGACTTGGCTCGGCGTAGTTATGTGGGGACCGCATGGCGAGGTGGCTGATGGGCCGGCATCGCTTTTCGGTCGAGTGATGTCTCTGGCCAACGATATTTTTTCTACTGCGCGATTTGTTGCGAGCGATCCTTGTGATGGCCCGCTGGACAGTTTTCCTTGGGCGCATCCGATTCGGAGCAAATACTGGGATGTCTTGGATGCGAATGTCGCTGCGGCTGGCGTTGTGAAGCCTGAGATTCGTGAAATGATGGGCAAAGGAAAGACGGATATCGGCTGGTTCCTTTTTGATATCGATGCTTGTTTGGCTTCATTCGGTGACGAGCTTGTGCCATTCCAACCACCTTCGCGGTACCCTGCGACCAAGATTGATGTTGCCCTTGCGCTGCCGAATTCAGTGCCTTATGTCGATGTTGAAAAGTCACTTGTGAGTGCGGGCGGCGATTTCCTGGAAAGCCTCTCGTTGTTTGATGTTTTCGAGGGCGCTCCCTTGGATCCAGGAGTGCGCAGCTTGGCTTTTCGTGTTTCTCTCCGGGCGTTTGATCGCACTCTTAGTGAGGCCGATGAGCAAGGATTTTTGAAAAAGGTTGCGGAGATTGCCGAAGACTTTGGTGGGTGTATCCGATCTTGATAATGCGATTCTGGTCCAGCATTAGCTGTGATGGTGTAGTGTTAGGGGCGAAGGTTTCGATAGGGCCTCGGGCCTTTTTTTAGAGAGCAATGTTTCGCTGGCTTAAAAGAAATTTCAGCACTTGGTTTATTGTTCTCCAGGTGTGGGTAGATGGTTTTGTAGTCCTTTTGGCCTGTGTTGGTAGTTTTCTTTTCTATAAAACACAATTCTTGGCCGACAGCGGGGCCTCATTCCATCGCTTCCAGTTAGGGCATTGGTCTCAGTATTCCCAGCTTTTCGTTGTTATTACTGGGGTGACCTTGATTTGTTTTTGGGGGTTTGGGCTCTATAGATGGCGCAAGTCGATTCTTAATGTCGAGGAGTATCGAAGTATTCTTCTTGCGGTTTTGGTTTCCTTTTTAGGTTCATCGACCGCTTTGTTTCTGTTGAGGGGCGTCGAGGATCCTTCGAGCATTCCCAATGCGACTCTCTATACGGTATTGAAGCCAATTCACGAATTGGTGGCTCTCGATACAAGTATGGAGCACTATTCGAGAGTCCTCTTTATTTTCTTTTTCTTCGCTATCTTTTTGGCTGTTTCTCTCGAGAGGGCGATTCTGTTTGGAATTCTTTCTCGACTTTTCGCTCGTGGTTGGGGGAATGTGCGGGTGGCGATTTATGGCTCTGGTCCGATGGCAATGAGGGTTGAACAAAAACTGCGGCATTTCCCGACTTTGGGTTTCAGGTTTATGGGTTTTGTTGGCACTTCCGGGGATGACGCAGACGGTTCTCCCCAGGCTCATCCTTTACTTGGCAGTAAGGGCGATTTGGCGACATTAGTGGAGAAACATGGCATTCAGAGAATTTTTGTGGCTGACCCCGAAATGGAGGAGGAGGATTTGCTTGAGCTGTGTCAGGAAATGGAGTCAGTTGGTGTTGAGTATCAAGTGGTCCCTAGGCTCTATCACTTTTTTAACCGGAGATTTACGGTCGATAATCTCGATTCCATACCTTTAATCTCACAGGTTTCTGAGAAAGGAAGACCGTGGGCTTTTGCGATGAAGCGTCTCTGTGATGTGACAGTTTCCCTTGCTGCCCTAGTTGCAGGATTGCCTGTCTTTCTTTTTGTAGCTCTCCTGCTGAAGCGAGAATCAGCGGGGACAGTGTTTTTTCGACAGGACCGAGTTGGGCAAAATGGCCGACAGTTTAAAATTTTTAAGTTTCGAACTATGTATCCCGATATGTGTGATGACGCGCCTTCGCCAGGGTCTTCTTCGGATCCACGTATCACCCCCCTTGGGCGTTTTCTGCGGAAGTTTTCTCTAGATGAATTCCCTCAGCTTTTGAATGTGCTGCGTGGTGAGATGTCTCTGGTTGGCCCAAGACCGGAGATGCCCTTTATCGTCGAAAAATACTCAGCGGCGGACAGGCTCCGCTTGGACGCTAAGCCCGGAATTACTGGGCTTTGGCAGGTCTCGGAGGCGCGGAAAGACCCCATTCACGAAAATTTAGACTACGACCTGTATTACATTGAGCACCAATCGTTCTTTTTAGATGTGGTTATTCTCTTTTTGACTATTTTGGCCGTTTTGAAAATTCGGACTGTTCATTGATGGTGAGCGAGCAACGATTGCCTTCGGATCGGCGGGTGCGCCCCACGCCGTTTCTATCCAAGTGGTCTTTTCTCGGAGGGCGGCGCGAGACAGGCGGGCGGAGAGAGGGAGAAGACTTGCGCTCATATGTAGATGTTTATTCGTTGCGAGGTTGGGTTGTTCTTACGGGGTTTTGCCTTTTGAGCTTTTTGGATGCGCATTTCACTCTGCTCCATCTGATGCGCGGCGGCGAAGAAGCAAATCTTTTAGTGCGCGAAATCTTGAGTCTTGGGCCTGGCCCTTTTCTTGCGATTAAGCAAATCGGGATTGGGATTGGGGCAGGATTGTTTTGTGTTCTCAAGAATCATCCGAATGCTCGTCTGGGGGTTTTGCTAGCGATGGCTTTTTATCAGGCGCTTCTGGTTTATCACCTGCTGCTCTTTTTTCAGGTTGGTTCTTTAGGTGTAAGCCCTTAACGAGTGCTTATTGCTTGTTCGCGCGAGCTAATATCCAGGGGACCGCTTCTGCTAGGTGGGCGCAATAGAGGTCAGGGTCTTTTCCCGTCTCTGCCAATTTTTGACGTGTGATGCGCCCCTTGCCAGTGCCGACTAGAACTGAGGGCATTCCCATCGCAGCGAAAGCTTGCAGGTCGCGGACATCATCTCCCACGCCCACGCTTCGAGACCAATCAATCTCGATGTCCTGCGCGGCTTTTTCGAGTAATCCGGGGCGTGGTTTCCGGCATCGGCACCTGCGGCGGTGCGGAGCAATCCCTACAGAAGGATGGTGCGGGCATGTGTACCATCCATCAAGGGTTACTCCAAATTCGGCGAGCTCAGTATCTACGCGGATTTGAATATTTCGGAGTATTCCCTCGTCGAGCATGCCACGTGCAATTCCGGACTGATTGGTAACAACAATAAGACGAAAACCTGCGTCGCTGAGAGAAGCGAGCGCCTGTGGAACTCCTGGGAGGAGTTGGGCCTTTTCAGGTCGCGAGAGATAGGGAACCTCTTTTAAGAGGGTTCCATCCCTGTCGAGAAAAACTGCAGGATGGCTGACCACGCGAGGAGTCTAGTAGAGTCTGCGTTGTGAGCAAGCACCGAAAGCACGACATCTCTCGTTTAGAACTTAAATCCGAGCATCCGCATGACCCATGGATGGTGTTTAAAATCATGGGCGAGTTTGTCGACGGTTTCGACAATTTGCGGGATATTGGCCCTGCCATTTCGATTTTTGGATCGGCCCGGACAAAGGCGAGACACCCTTGGTATCGGATGGGTAGGGATACTGCTGAACAGCTGGCGCGCCGTGGATTTTCCATTATTACGGGCGGTGGCCCAGGCCTTATGCAGGCAGCCAACCAAGGAGCGAAGAAGGGCGGTGGCATCTCTGTTGGATTAAATATTGAGCTGCCGGAGGAGCAGAACCCTAACCCTTATCAGGATGTCGAAGTGAATTTCCACTATTTCTTTGCTCGCAAGGTAATGTTTGCCAAGTACGCCTTGGGGTATGTGGTCCTTCCTGGCGGATTTGGAACCATGGATGAGTTGTTTGAGGCTTTGACCTTAATTCAAACGAGAAAAATGGTTGATTTCCCAATTGTCTTGATGGGGCGGGAATATTGGGGTGGTCTCGTTCGGTGGATTCAGAAAAAAATGGTCGAGGAGGGGACCATTTCCAAGAGTGACCCAGATCTTTTCTATCTAACGGATGACCCCGTGGAGGCTGCCAGCGCTATCCAAAAGGCGCTCGAAGAAGGCTCACAGATTAGGCCTGAGTGGAGAAGGGATTTGGCGCAGGCAAAAAAACGAGCTGCTCGGATTAATGCTGGTCGGCGTATTAAGAAGAAAAACTAGGCGAGGTCATCTTCGGAGGCGCGGGCGATAAAGTCGCCTGTCTCCGTGCTTATTTTTACGCACTCGCCTGACTCGATGTAGTTGGGTACTCGAATTTCAAGCCCTGTGTCGCACACAGCGCGTTTTTTGTCGTTCGTTACAGTGTCGCCTCTTGCAGCAATCTCAGCTTCCACCACTTTTAGGACGACGGAGCCGGGTAGTTCTACCGCAATGGGGTTGCCCTCGTAAAAGGTGATGTCGACGGCTTGGTTGTCACGAATAAATGGCATTGCATCTGCTGAAAGATTGGGCTCGAGAGAATACTGCTCAAAATTCTCGGAGTCCATGAAGACAGGGTTTGCGCCCTCCATGTAAGAAAAAGTGCACGCCTTCCGTTCCAGATACGCCTGATCCACCTCTTCGTCCGAGCTTAGTTTCATCACCTTTTTCGTGCCGGTCCGGTGATGTTTGCACCGTACTTGGTTGAAAGCTTGGCCTTTTCCGGGCTTACGGTGCTCAAAGTCTGTGACTTGGAATAGCTCCCCGTCGAAGACGAGGATCATTCCTTTTCTGATTTGATTGGCTTTGATTCCCATGTGTAGGTCTTTGGTTGAGGGATATTCTAGCGCTTGTACGACTGGTAGGCATGTCGTTGCACCGGAATGAATAGCCCCTGCAAGGGTTCTGGATGCCTAGAGAATTCCGTAGACTTACAACATGGGCCTTACGAAATGCCATGTGTGTGAAGGGCAGGTTTCGGTGGATGCGGTGGCGTGCCCTCACTGCGGGCATCGCTTTCAAAGCCAGCAGGGGCAGCCGTCGCAAATTGCATTTGTTTGCTGGATTGTTTTTGTCCTCGGCGGATTTGTGCTCGTCGGGGGATTTTTGCTGCGAGTTTT
>DNPI01000092.1 GCA_003501525.1 Planctomycetota bacterium | reverse complement strand
CTTCCTCGAAATCAACGCGTGAAGCCTCTGCTTCCTCTTTCTGGAGACCTCTGTGATAAGCGCAATCTCCTAATCCCGAATAGGCCGCAGCAAGCGTGTGCTCTGTCGCTTGGCCATCCTGGACGATGAGGCGGAAAAATCGCTCGGCATCTCCATGGCGGTTGTCCGCAACCATCGCATTCCCAATTTCCACTCGAGCACGGCTTGAAACTGTTGGGAAACTTTCCAGATTTTTCTCCACAAGCTGTTGCAGCTTCCGCTCCTTCTCCTTGCCCACTATATTCACATCCAAAAGCAGCGAACCAAGTTCCGATTCGCGCTCCCAACGCTCGGGGAGGCCTTCAGTATCTACCGCCTTCGAAAGAGTAGCCAGCACTCCAAGGGCTTCAGAAGTGTTTCCGGCTAATGCCAAAGCATCCGCCTTCATCATCAAAGCCGGAGCGAAGAAAAAAGTATCGGGAATCTCGGCTAGGAGGCGATCAACAGTAATGGCAACGCCCTCATAATCCGCAAGAGCAGCCATACAGCTGGCCTGCCTAAAAAGGGTGTGCTGCTTGACCCAGGCATAGCGGCCTGTCTCTTTCATCACCTTCGAATCGTCTAACACATCGTTGAAGACTTGAATTGAAATCCGGAAATCACCCGCCTCCATCAAATCAAGGGCTTGAGCAAAATCATCCAGCACAACAGGGCCAAGATTGTGTTCAACCTTCGCCACTAAATGCGATGCCTTGCTTCCTTCCGCTCCACCAGTCGTTTTGTAGCGGACTTCTCCGTAAGTTTCGGAAAGCACTCGCTGGACGGTGAGAACTTTGCCGCTAACAAGGATGATTTCATCCTGCGGCACAGCAGGGAGGGCAAGAAATAAGGTGGCTCCGAGAAGGGAAAACATAGAGGGAAAGTTAAGCGATGGGGGGACTCCCCGAGGAACGGAAGATTGTCTCCGGGCCTATCGATAGCGTCAAACTAGGTCTGGGTGACGTTTTCCTGAGCGGAGAGGCTTGGGAGCAGGGTCTGCGAGGCTCCCCAGTCGCCGAAGTCGAATAAGTTCGGCAACTAAAGAGACACCGATTTCTCCTGAGGATTTTGCGCCTACATCTAACCCAATAGGCGTATGAACTCCCGCTAGGAATTCTGCATCTACGCCTTCGTCGAGAAGAATGCGATCAAGAGTCGCTTTCTTAGCTCGAGAACCAATCATTCCAAGATATTTTGGAGAACAACCCTGTCGGGCAATCTCAGAAAGCACATCTGCATCGTCACGATGCCCACGCGTAACCACAACCAGATAGTGATGATTAGCTGGAGCAACTTTCGCGACCGCCTCTTCCCAAGAACCGCAAAAGCATGCGTCCGCTAGTGGATGAATTGTGGGATTGGCGTATTCCGATCGATCATCACAAACTAATACACGCAAATCTGCCTCTTTCGCGACACGAGTAGCAGCACCGGAAACATGGCCTCCACCAAAAAGGACTAAAACCGGCGGCACAACGGGTTCGGCAAGAATTGTGACACGGCCTCCGCAAACTAAACCGGATTCGGGGATGTCCTTTTGGTTGAGGGTGAAAGTACGTGTTTGAGCTCGGTCCGTCGCAATGACCTCTCCAGCCATCTGTACGACATCAGCCTCTACACACCCACCCCCAACTGAGCCCAAGGTCGAACCATCTCCCCGCACAAGCATTTTCATCGTCTCCTTTCCGGGAGTGCTACCTCGGGTCAAGAGAACTGTGCACAACGCAGCAGGAGTGCCGGCCCTGCGAAGCCGAACAATCTCTTCATACAAATCCATGGCCACCATTTTATGCCCTTCAGTTTCCCCAAATCTGCCGTGATTCAATCCCGGCCCGGAAATACTCGAACTCCAGCAGCCTGGAGTGCCGCTGTCGCGACCCCCGGTCCAGGGGCTAGCCCTCCCCCACTGTGACATTGATTCACGCCACAGGAAGGCGAGCGCTCATTAAGAAAAGCAAATCGGGCTCCCTTGCGCTCAGCAATCTCTACAGCTCGCCAAGCACCTTCCAAAAACTCTGAAGTTATGTCTTCACCTGTTTCAACACCAAGGACCTTAGCCCGACCAGCTAAGACATCCCGGCCATCTCCGTGTGGGGGTTCCGCAGCGGGGCGAGGGCAAGGCAGCCCTCCGAGCATTTCAGGACAAACCGAAATAAGCTCTACACCAGCTTCCTCAAGTGCTTCAAGCAACTGAGAATTTAAATCATGGCCGCCCTTCCAGAGGACCTCTTCTCCCATCAAGCATGCACTAACAAGCACCTTGTCGCCTCGTTCCAAGCCATCGGGTAAGTCCATAGTCACAAGAAAACCCTATCCTGTCGGACGATGTCAAAAGAAGTCATTCTTGCCTTGGGTGGTGGTGGCGCTCGTGGCCTTGCACACATCGGAGTAATTCGCGCACTCGAAGCTGCCAATATCCGCATCGCAGCCGTAGCTGGCACGAGTATCGGCTCAGTAATTGGTGGGATTTACTGCGCCGGACAGCTCGACAAATCAGAAGAATATGTCCGGGACCTGAGCTGGACTGGCGTTCTCTCTCATTTTGACCCCACACTTCCCCGCTCAGGAGTATTCGCTGGCAAGCGAGTGGAAAAGGTTCTTAAGGAATTATCCGGCGACCCGGATTTTTCTGATTTGGACATCCCTTTTTGCGCAGTCGCAACAGATTTAAGTGACGGCAACGAAATTCATATCAAAGAAGGAAACGTTCTAAAAGCGATGCGAGCGAGCTTGGCAATACCCGGCGTGTTTAACCCAGCAGCTATCAACGATTCTTGGATGATTGATGGGTGTATCGCCGCTCCAATCCCAATAAATGCTGCTAGGGAACTCGGCAATGCACCGATTGTCGCCGTTAATGTGAACTCAACGCGCATCCGGTCTTCTCGCAGCATACCCGAGAAACCAAAAGAAGACATTTCGGGCAGTCAGGGACAAGAAAGACACAACCTCTGGAAGCAGATGGAAAAGTTTTGGAGGCAAGGCATTAAAGGAAAGTACAACGAAACAATGCCCGGCATCATTCCCATAATGAGCGACAGTATCGCTCACCTGCAGAATCACTTAGCACGCTACCAAATGCAGGTGGATCAGCCTGATGTGATTGTCGAACCCCCCGTAGGGAATGCCACATTGCTTGATTTCCATAATGCAGGCAACCTCATCGAAAAAGGGCAAAAGGCGATGGAAGCAGCATTAGCTGGTGACCCCTTTAATTCTCTGGAGTCCAGGGAACGTCAATAACTTCTGCTCTCCGGTTAGCTTCGCGAGCTGCGACAAAGAGCCAATCTGATAGTCGGTTGAGATAGACAAGGAAATCTGAGGGAACCTCCTCAGTCTCAGCCAAAGCAGAAAGTTCTCGCTCTGCCCGACGACAAACAGTACGAGCTACATGCAAGCGCGCGGAAGACTCACAGCCGCCAGGAAGGATGAAATTTTCAAGTGGGCTAAGGTCTTCGCTCCAAGAATCGATTTCTGCCTCTAACACCTCTGGAGCTTTTGCTTCCCATCCAGGGAGATGGCTTCGGGTGCCCTCGCTCGCATCAGCGGGAGTCGCAAGGTGACCACCCAAAACGAACAAGCGGTTGCTCTCACGAGTCAAAACGCCATCCAGGCCACACTCGCAAGAAGCAAGACACCAGCCCAAGACAGCATTGAGCTCATCTACGGCTCCATAGGCCACCACCCGCAGATGGTGCTTGGACACCTTGCCTCCACCGAAGAGGGCGGTTTCACCGCCGTCCCCAGCTCGGGTATAGATTTTCACGACGCTCTAGAGAGAGCCAGCGTTTTCAGCCAGATAGCTGGCTACGCCCTCCGCAGTGGGCTGCATGTCAGGCTTTGAAGGGTTCCAGCCAGCCGGGCAAACCCCCGCCCCAGTAGCAGCATGCGCCATTGCATCGAGCAAACGCAAAGTTTCGTCTATATCCCTACCAATTGGAAGGTTGTTAACCGTCGCGCTCTGGAGCACTCCGTCACCATCGATTAAAAAGGTGCCACGCAATGCAAAAGTCGTGTCCTCATGCAGGAGGCCGTAAGCATTAGTCATCGCCCTATCCTCGTCGCAAAGAAGCGGATAGCCAACTGAACCAATCCCGCCTTCTTCGACGGCAGTGTTTCGCCAGTTTGCGTGACTTTCTGCATCGTCGATAGAAACGCCCAAGACTTGGGCACCTCGCTTTTCGAATTCACCAAGGCGATGGTCAAAAGCGATAATTTCCGATGGGCAGACGAAGGTGAAATCCTTCGGATAGAAGAACAGAACCACAGTTTGGCCCTTGTAATCATCCAAAGAAACTTCCTGAGTGCTGCCGTCCGACATTACAGCTTGCGCTGTGAAAGCGGGAGCGGGATGGTTGACAGTTGCGGTCATGGGGCGGATTGTACCGCCGCCATAAGGACATCCATTGCGGAACCAGCGTGAGTGCGAGCAGCCTCTAAGACTTCCTGATGCGAAGGATTGCCACCCTCTATTCCCGCAGCAAAATTCGTCAAAAGAGAAATCGCCATAACCTTAGCTCCCGCACCGCGAGCAGCAAGAGCCTCCGGAATAGTACTCATCCCGACGGCCGCTCCTCCGTAGCCGCGAAAGAGTTCAACCTCATGGGGAGTCTCGTAACTCGGCCCTTGAAGACCCACATAAACACCTGGCTCGAGGTCTGGGCATTGAGAGCAAATTTTCTCTCTCCACTGAGAATCGTAGAGATTAATCGTGTTTAGAAATAGCGGGCGACTGTCCGCAGTTTGATTGGCAGCATTAGGGTCAGGAAGATTGACATTAATGTGATCCAGAAATGGCATCAAAGAACCAGGAGAGCGGCCAGCCTGAAGGGATCCTGCCGCGTTAAGCAGCAAAACAGAAGGCGCACCCCAGTGAACAAGAGACCTTACCCCTCGAACTAACTCTCTCGCTGGTAGCCCTTCATAGGCATGTGTCCTTCCTCCAGAAAGCGCAATCCTTCTTCCTGCAACATCCCCAACAACAAGTGAAGGGCTGTGCCCCTCAATAGATGGGGCAGGCCAATGCGGCAGCTCATCTAGCTGCATTTCCTCACTCTTGCCTATCAGCCCTTTGGCTCTTGCCCCCCACCCAGACCCCAAAACAATTCCAATTTCAGGGGGATCCCCAAACCGGTTCTTGAGGGCATCTACTAGCTCATTAATTAGAGCACCCTCATCAGACTTCGAAGTCGTCGCCATTGACCGTATCCTACGCCCATGGACACCATCGTGAACTGGGAAGGCGCCGACATCGTCTTCTTCGATTGCGACTCTACCCTTTCAACAGTAGAGGGGATCGATGAGTTGGCAACGCGACGCGGGGTGGATGTGTCTGCTGCCACCACAGCAGCCATGTCGGGAGATGTGCCCCTAGAAGAAATCTACGCCCAACGTATTCGCCTAGTCGCCCCTACCAATGAAGATTTCGAATGGTTAATCGGCCGTTACAGGGCGACCGCGGTCCCTGGTGCCACTGAAGTAGTAGCAGCACTTGGCCAACTCGGAATCCAAGCCCGAGTACTTTCTGGAGGGCTATACCCATCCGTGGCCCCGTTCGCGGAGGCACTTGGCTTCCCGCCAGGATCCGTTGATGCGGTCCCCTACGACACCTCCGACCCAAAAGGGGCAGAAAACGCGGCGCTACATCCCCTGGCCCGTAAAGGAGGGAAACCCGAAGTCGTACAAGAAATCTGTAGGCAATTGGGGGTGGACCAAAAACGCACCCTGCTCGTTGGAGATGGCGCATCCGACCTTGAAGCAGCAGAAGTAGTAGGACTGTTTGCCGGTTTTGGTGGCGCAATTGAAAGACCTGGGATTCGCACTGCAGCGGATGTTTTCCTTGAAGGCCCAGGGCTCGAGGCCGTCGCATTATTAGCCGCTGGGCCTAGCCGCCAAACAGACCTCGCATCTGTAGACCCGGTTCTGCTTCAATATGCCTTCTCCGGTCTTCCCCCTCTCGCCTAACGCTTACGACATGAAACTTTTTATCCCAGGGCCTACCCAAGTCGCCCCGGAGATTCTCCAAGAAATGGCCCGTCCAGCAATTGGGCATAGGACTGAAGAATGCGCACGAGTTTGGAAAGAATGCCGGAGCGGGCTCCGCCAACTAATGGGCACTCAAGAAGAGATTCTCATGATTACCGGCCCAGCATCCGCAATGATGGAAGCCTCCATCCGCAACACCGTGGCAACGCGAAGCTTGCACTTAGTGTGCGGAGCTTTTTCCAAACGCTGGTTCGACATTGCATCTGCTTGCGGCAAAGAAGCACACGCTCTAGAGGTACCTCTTGGGCAGGGGTTTCAAGGAGCACAAGTCCGAGAAGCGCTACAAAGCGGAATTGATAAGGGAGAACCGTTTGATGCGATTACATTGGTCCACAATGAGACATCAACAGGCGTAACCAGTCCCCTGGAAGAAGTTGGCGCCGTTCTTAGAGAGTTCCCAGATACTCTGTTTTTAGTAGACACCGTCAGTTCTATGGCAGGCATGGAGGTGCAGGTAGACGCCTGGGGAATCGATGTTTGCTTATTCGGCATTCAAAAAGCTATGGCTCTACCCGCTGGATTGGCAATTGCCTCCGTCTCGGCCGCGGTCTTGGAGCGAGCGGAATCCGTCCCTAATCGAGGATGGTTTCTTGACTTCATCAAACTTCGTGACCGCAACCTCAAAGAGCAATCACCGACTACGCCTTCTACAGCTCATCTCTATGCTCTAGCCGCTCAGTTAAAACGCATATTCCAAGAAGGGTTAGAAGCTCGATGGGAGCGACACGCCGCAATGGCACAACAGACCCGAGAATGGGCAAGAGGTCACGGATGGGGACCTTTCCCAGAAGAGCCCTTTTTGTCCAATACAGTTTCGTGTCTTGCCCGCGGAGAAGGACCTGATTTCGCACCTGCACTAGAAATTCTTAAAAGCCAAGGACTGCTTGTCTCAAATGGCTACGGCGAGCTCAAAGGGAAAACTTTTCGCATTGGCCATATGGGAGAACACACTTCCACTGACCTGGAAGATTTGTTCCGCCACTTTGACAATGCTCTCGAAGCCAAGGTGACTGAAGCCTAATCCAATGAAAGTCGTATTTGCTGACAAGGTGGATTCCCACTGCTCTGCAACTCTCGAAAGGGCTGGTATTGAGGTGGACGATGTCGCGGGTCAAGGCGATGAAGCCCTTCTGCAAGCGCTTGCCGAAGCTGATGGTTTGGTCGTCCGCAGTGCGACCCAAGTAGATGCAAAGCTCATGGACGCTGCGCCCGAACTAAAAGTCGTAGGCAGAGCAGGGTCTGGGGTCGACAACATTGACGTCACGACCGCTACCGCTCGTGGAATTTTGGTCATGAACGCTCCTGGAGAAAACAGCTTGGCCGCAGCAGAACATGCGTTCGCCCTAATCCTTGGACTCTCTCGCAATCTGGGGCCTGCTAGCGTGCGCATGAGGGATGGGGAATGGTCGAAAGAGGGTTTAATGGGCGTAGAGCTATGCGATAAAACTCTTGGCGTTGTTGGGATGGGCCGGATTGGCAGAGAAGTCGCCGCACGAGGCAAAGCTTTTCGCATGCGAGTTCTCGCTCATGACCCTTTCCTCCCGGATGAAGTCGCCGAGGGAATGGGTATCGAAAAAGTAGACCTTGACCTCCTGTTCAGTGAATCCGATTTCTTGACCCTTCACGCTCCACTAACAGACAAAACCAAACATCTCATTGGGGCTGATTCTCTTTCTAAATGCAAAAAGGAATTGCGCATTATCAACTGCGCTCGCGGCGGATTGGTAGATGAAGGAGCTCTACTGGCCGCTCTCGAAGCCGACAAGATTGCTGGTGCAGCGCTAGATGTATTCGAGGAAGAACCGCTTCCAGAAGATTCCCCTCTCCGCAACAACCCAAAAATCCTTCTCACCCCTCACTTGGGCGCCAGCACCTCCGAGGCTCAAGAAAAAGTAGCGCTTCGCATTGCAGAACAAATCGCGGCTTACCTTAATGAAGGAACAATTCAAAATGCTGTCAATTTATTCAGCGTCGACCCCGAGCAGGCCGCGATGCTCGATCCTTGGCTCAAGCTCGCTGAGGGAATGGGCCGGATGCACGCGGTCTTAGCGAAAGGTTCGCTAGAAGAAGTCAGCGTGGAGCTGTCCGGAACTGTCCTCGATTTACCCGGGCCGGCTCTTGTTTCCGGGGCTTTACAGGGACTTTTGTCTGGTTTCTTGAGTCGTGAGATTAACCTAGTTAATGCCGTCTCCGCTGCAGAAGAACACGGACTGAAACTAGCTGAAGTCCGCGGACCTGACCCAGAAGGCTACTTGGGTCTCATTAAAATCCGGGTTAGTGGCGATGGAGGCGAGCGATTGATTTCAGGAACCGTATATGCAGAGCGGTATCCGAAAGTGGTACAGGTTGACGAATTTTTCATAGAAACACCTCTGAAGGCAAACATGCTCTTCTACAAGAATGACGATACGCCAGGTCGCTTGGCTGCAATTACAAGCTCTATCGCAGCCCACGGAGTCAACATCGCCGATTTAGCTCTAGGCCGCGACAAAGATAGTGGGACCGCCTTTAGCGCACTCCACCTAGATGCCCCTCTCTCAGAAGATGCGCTGGAAGCATTGCGCTCAGTAGATGGTGTTACTTGGGCACAGCCAGCAAGCTTTCCGTCCGACACTTAAAAATTTAGTCGGAGGAATCTGGAGCGCTATCGCGAGCCTGCTGACGAGCATGCTCCTGAAGATCAACGACCTCATCATGCTCATCGACAATTTCAGCCCCGATAAGGCATTCCAGAACGTCTTCGAGTGTGACAATACCCTCAAATCCTCCATATTCGTCGACCACCGCGAGCATGTGCCGCTGCTCCTGAATAAATTTATCCATGAGGCGGTGCCCGGCCATCGACTCCGGGACGAAATCTAATGGTTGGGCAAGTTCGCCGAGAGTCGCCTCCGTTTTTCCTTCAACTAAAGCATCAAAGACTTCTCGGCGGTGAACCATGCCTAGGATTTCATCTAAATTCCCTCCTTGCGTCACAGGCACGCGACTATGCCGCCAAGAAGTAGCAAGCCCTTCAATTTGAGCCAAAGTCAAATCATGAGCAAACGACTCAACCACAGTGCGCGGAGTCATTAAGTCTCGCGCGCAAATCTGATCCAATTTAAGCGCATTTTCGACCCAAAGGTTTTCCTGTGCGCGCAACGCGCCAGCTTTGGCTGCAAGCCTAGAGAGAGCCATAACCTCATCTTCGCTCGGAGGTTTGTCAGCCATGCCTCCCGTTAGCAAACGGATAAGGGCACCCGAAGCCTTCACTATGGGCCAAGTCAACCAAATCATTATTTGGATTGGCCAAGCGACCCAGGGGCCCAGGCGCTGGGCATATCGGACACCAATTGATTTCGGAATAATTTCCGTTAGCAACAAAACTGCAAAAGTAAATATCGCAGCAAAAACACCTACAGCAGCCGACCCGAATTCACGCCCAACCATCGCACCGCACCAGGCCGAGCCAACTGTATGAGTAAGCGTGTTGACGGTCAGGATTGCTGCGATTGGATCCTCAACTCTGGACTTTAGTGCGGCTAGTCGACCCGCTCCAAAGCGATTGCTGCCTTTTAAGAGCTCCACCTGTGAAGGAGTAATCGCATAAAGGGAGGCCTCAAATAGAGAACACAAAAAGGAACCCAATAAGGTAATTCCGGAAACAACGAGAATGCTTGTCAATTTAGAAGCCTAGGACAACTGAAGCAGTAGCTGCAGTAATAAAGCTAGCAAGAGCGCCGCCAATCATTGCTCGAAGCCCTAGCCGGGCAAATTCGCCCCTCCGTTCAGGGCAAATTCCTCCAAGTCCTCCAATCTGAATGGCAATGCTGGAAAAGTTTGCAAATCCACAAAGAGCATAACTCGTAACTACCCGCGAATGCTCACTAATACCCTCCATTCCCGCTAATTCCTTAAAGGCCACATATTCGTTAACTGCAACTTTGGTGCCTAGAAGGCTCCCAACTGCCTGCGCTTCATTCCACGGAACCCCTAAAAGCCAAGCTATCGGTGAAGCTAGCCAGCCAAGAATGCCCTGCAGCGTAATGGCCTCGTCGGGACGGAGAATTCCCCAGCGCTGGAGCAGTGGAGTAGCCGTCCAGTCAAGGATGCCATTCAACAAAGCTAAAAGACCTAAAAAGGCAATCAGCATACCCAAAATATTGAGAGACATTTTCATCCCGTCGGAAGCACCGCCTGCAGCAGCATCGACAAGATTTAGGTGAGAAGAAGGGGGCTGTGAAGCGTCACTCCCAAGCGTTTCAGGAGTACCCGTTTCAGGAAAAACCAATTTCGCAATGGCCAAAGCCATCGGGGCCGACATGACAGAAGCCGCTAATAAGTGACCTCCAATCCCAGGGACCGCTCCTTCCAGCATCGTCACATATACTCCAAAAACCCCGCCAGCTACGGTCGCGAAACCAACCGTCATAATCGCCCCAATTTCGCTCGGCGTCATTTTCGCAACATAAGGACGGACCAGCAAAGGCGCCTCCGTCTGGCCAACGAAAATATTGGCTGCAGCAGATGTGCTTTCGGCTCCAGAGGTCCCCATGGTCTTGGACATTGCCTTCGCCATCGCGCCTACAACAATTCGCACAACGCCTAAGTGGTGAAGGACAGCGAAAACTGAAGCAAAAAAGACCACGCTGATAATGACCAGAGCAGCCAGCACTCCAGCCTCTCCCGGTAGCCCAATTGCGTCAATACCGAAAACATCGCGGCCAGCTTCTTTGGCAAATTCAATCAGTGCCAAGAAAAATCCCTGGGCGCCGTCAAAAAAAGCCTGACCTGGACCTGTCTTTAACACTAGAAGAGCTAAAACCCATTGAAGAATTACGCCCACCACTACTGGGCGCCAGCGCACGGCCTGCCGATGAGTGCTCAGGAGCCAGCCAAGGGTCAAAAGGACCGGAAGACCAAGAAGGGCTTGTAACAAGGGCGGCGAGGATACCGCGACTCTCTATCCTTGTGCAGACAACTCATGAGATGCCTTGCCTTTCTTTCTGCCCTACTCGCCTCTTGCACGCGATCTGCACCTACAACCCCCGAAATTATGGACCAGTGGTCGAATACTAACTTTTTCACTATGAATGCCTCCTCCTTAGAAGGGGAACTAGTCGACTTCTCCACTTGGAAGGGAAAAACTGTCCTGGTTGTCAATACGGCCAGCGAATGCGGGTATACACCCCAATACGCCGGCTTGGAGTCACTTTGGGCAAAATACCGCGAAGAGGGGTTGGTAATCGCAGGCTTTCCTAGCAATGAATTTGGAGGCCAAGAACCTGGAGATAGCGCCACGATCCGAAAATTCTGCAGCCAAGAATATGGGGTGAGTTTCCCTATGTTCGCAAAGGTTGAAACCGCACCCGGAGAAAATCAATCTCCGGTTTATGGATTCCTAGGAACCCAATCAGGAAAACTGCCTGGCTGGAATTTCGGCAAACACCTAGTTTCTCCCGATGGCCGAACGGTGCAGTTTTTCTCCACGCGAACCGCTCCCGACGACTCTGAGCTCATCGCCGCAATTGAGGCTGCCATTCAGCAATAATGCCTCCGTTTCATCTCGCCATACCGGTTGATGACCTCGAGGCTGCGCGAGACTTCTACGGGACACTACTCGGTTGCCCCGAAGGCCGAAGCTCTGACCGCTGGGTTGATTTCAACCTTCATGGCCATCAAGTCGTAGCCCATCTCCACGAAGGCAAGACAAGCCCCTCTCATAATTCTGTCGATGGAGACAGCGTCCCTGTGCCGCATTTTGGCCTAGTCCTGGAATGGAGCGACTGGGAAGAACTCGCGTCTCGCCTGGAAGAGGCCGGAACAGAGTTCATCATCCCCCCACGAATACGGTTTCTGGGAAAGGTGGGTGAACAAGGAACAATGTTTTTTCAGGATCCGGCAGGCAATCACCTGGAGTTCAAAACATTCCGC
>DNPI01000162.1 GCA_003501525.1 Planctomycetota bacterium | reverse complement strand
TTGGTTGAGGTGTTTCATTCATAGCGTAATGCGTGAACAGGACGGAGGAAGGCTGCCCGAATTGCTGGGGCAAGAATGAAGAGAAGCCCCACGCCGAAGCACGCTAGGGTTAAAAGCCAAGCTTGGCCGGAATCCCAGAGCGCGGGGATTTCATTCATTACGTAGAGATCTTTTCGGAACAAGACAAATCCTAGATGATTCTCTAAAAAATCTTCGACTGCTTTTCGGTGGGTAACTATAAGCTTCGCAGAAGCGAGCCCCAGGAGCGAACCGGTAAGAGCGGCCATCCCTCCCACGACTAGGATTAAGCCGGCTCTATGGAACGGAGAGAAGCCGAGGGCGGCAAGAATCCCTAATTCCTGGATTTTCTCCCGCACAAGAGCTCCGACGACGGCAAACAGTCCAAAGGCGGCGACGATGACTACAAAGAAGAGGACTAGGGTTAGAACTCGTCGTTCGTTATCAATGGCGGCGAGAAATACGCTTTGGCGCTCTTCCCACGTTTCAAGGCTGCCGCCTGAGGGGCCCCCTGGTTTCGGTAATCCTGATGCTGCTAAAGTCGCTAGGACGCTTTTTCGGCCGTCTTCAAGGCTTACTCCGGGCTTGAGCTTAATAAGTGCTTCAGTGAATTCGGGGGCTTCCTGGCCTAGTAGGTTGTAGCGCAAGCCTCCGCGCCCAGTGCGTTGGACGAGAACGCGGTCGAGGGCCATTTTGTAGTCACTACTTTGGTACGTTCCCATTACGCGGAAGCGGCCGTTGGCGGGTACGAGGTCGTGGCCTTCTGGGGGCAAAAAAGGTGGGAGAGCTGCCAGCTCAAGATCGACCCCATGTGGATGACCATTTTTTCTCGGAATAGCCCTAGAGAGAGTGTCGCTAATCAGGATTCCTGGCCGAGAGCCGAAACCAGCAACGGCGCCGAATGGTTCCCGAATATCCTGAGGAGGGAATTCAGCATTTTCTAAGCTTGAGGAAAAGCCAGTGACTCTCGATTCAGCGAGTGGGTCAATCCCCACTACTTGAATACCGTTTACGTCCGAATTGCGAGTGCTAGCAAGTCTCCCTTCGCCACCCTCAGAAACCCAAAGAGCGTAAGCAATAAGATGCGGAGCAGTGGCTTCGACTGCCGGGGCGTTTTCCAAAGAAGCTTTCCAGGTTTCCCAGGACGCTGGCGGGTCCGAAGGAGGTGGCATCACAATTAAGTCACTTAGCGGTCCTCGGACCGCATTCCTGTCGAATTCAACGAGTCCATTAAGAACTGCCAAAACAGTGAGTAGCGAGCCTAAGCCCACTGCACACCCCAGGACTGCGAGTCCTTGAACAGGCCGGCGAAATAGCCAGGCCAAAGCGATTCTCATCAAGCTTCTGCTCCATACTCAGGGCGGAGGTGTGGAAAAAGAAGAACTTCGCGGATGGTGTCACATCCCAGTATCACCATCGCTAGACGATCTATTCCCAGACCTAGGCCCCCAGCGGGAGGCATTCCGTAAGCTAGAGCTCGCACATAATCCCGGTCAATGATTCGAGGAGAATCAGGGTCGCTAGAGACTGCCTGAGCTTCGAAATTAGCCAGTTGTTGCTCAGGGTCGTTCAGTTCGGTGAAAGCATTGCCAAGTTCCATACCCCCGAGGAAAAACTCAAAGCGCTCTGCGACATTTGTGTCATTGGGGCTTACTTTTGCGAGAGGGGATACTGGTGCCGGGTAGTCAATTACGAATACGGGATCCTGCAAAGTAGGCTCGACGGTGGCTTCGAAGAGATCGTTCACAGCTTTCCACCAAGCTCCTTCGTCATCTCCTTCAACAGAGATATTATGTTCCTTTAGGGCGGTATGAACAGCGCTTTCGTTGTGGATGTCGCAGCTGGCATGTTCGAGGAAGAGTTCTCCATAAGCTTTTTGTGGATATGGAGGCTCGAGGGACCACGTTTGATTTTTCCAGGTTGCGGTTAACTTGTCATTCCCAGCGGCGAGGCAGGCAGCGGGCACCAGAGCTTCGACAATTTCGATCATCCCCGCATAATCCGTGTGTGCTTGGTAAAGCTCGAGCATTGTGAATTCGGGATTGTGCCGAGTGGAAAGCCCTTCATTCCGAAACACTCGAGCGAATTCGAAAACACGTTCAATTCCTCCAACGAGCAGGCGCTTTAAATAGAGCTCCGGCGCGATGCGCAAGAACAGTTCCATGTCCAGGGACTGATGGTGTGTGGTGAAAGGTCTCGCAAAGGCACCGCCGTAGAGAGGATGTAAAACCGGTGTCTCAACTTCGACAAAACACCGAGAGAGGAGTTCCTTACGCACTGCTTCTGTTAGAGCGCTCCGCGCTAAAAACCTTTTCTGCACTTCGTTGTCAGTGAACAAATCTACATATCGCAATCTCGCTCGAAGTTCTGGATCTTCGAGTCCCTTCCTCTTTTCAGGGGGGTCTAGAAGTGATTTGGCGAGCAAGGTAATCGAATTTCCGTAAACCGTAGGTTCGCCTTTATCAGTCGCTTTAAATTCACCTTCAACAAAGATGAAGTCACCACGGTTGAGTTGGCCGAGAAGAGCGAAGTTCTCATCCGAGAGGTGCTCCTTCTGTAGACATATTTGGATGCGACCGCTCCCATCCACCAAATCTAAGAAGGCGAGCTTTCCATATCCTCGGCGCCCCATAATTCGGCCAGACACACGCACTTCAGTGCCATAATTTTTCTCGCCCAGCGCCAAGATTTCTGCAGCAAGCATCCGATTCTTAGGAACCCTTGCTGGATATGGTTCAATACCCGAACTCCGAAGTGCGGCTACTCGTTCTACCCTATCTGCTGAGAAAATATCCTCCATTGCCGCAAGATTAAGGATTCCTGTGCTTTACTGCACCTAACTTGCAATAAATTGCGGAAAATAATATTGCCCCTGCCGGTGGTGGAGCCAAGGGGGCTCGAACCCCTGACCTCAACACTGCCAGTGTTGCGCTCTCCCAGCTGAGCTATGGCCCCACTTTCCGGACTCGTCGATCATCGACGGGCGGACATTCTAGGCCTTTTTCAGGGTTCTTCAATCAAGGAAAGTTTCTCCGGGAGGGCTACGATACCGCTCTGTTGGAGTTCAAATACCCATAGATATTCAATGAAACCTTACGACTTCGCTGAAATCGAATCCCGCTGGCAGAGTCACTGGCTCAGTAAGGAGGTGTTTTGCACTCCCAATCCTGGCGATGAGGGCTTCGTTTCTGAAAAGCCTAAATTCTATGTGCTGGATATGTTTCCCTATCCATCAGGCGCGGGGCTGCATGTTGGCCACCCGAAGGGGTACACCGCTACTGATGTTGTTGCCCGTTACAAACGTCACAAGGGATTTAATGTTTTGCACCCTATGGGGTGGGATGCCTTTGGCCTTCCTGCTGAACAGTATGCGGTGCAAACCGGGACCCATCCCCGGGAGACAACTGCAAAAAATATTGCTGTTTTTCGTGAACAGCTGCAAGGGTTGGGCTTGTCATATGACTGGAGTCGGGAAATCAATACGACAGATTCTGACTACTATTGTTGGACGCAGTGGATTTTTGGCAAGTTGCACGAGAAAGGGCTCGCTTATCAAGCCGAAGTTCCGGTTTGGTGGTGCGAAAAATTGGGCACGGTGTTGGCGAATGAGGAAGTGATAGATGGGCGCAGTGAGCGCGGCAATTATCCATGTGAGAAGCGACCGCTAAGGCAGTGGATGTTACGGATAACGGCTTATGCGGACCGGTTGTTGCAGGACCTTGAAGATCTTGATTGGCCAGAATCCGTAAAAGCAATGCAGCGAGAGTGGATTGGGCGCTCTGAAGGGGCACGAATTCATTTCTCTTTGCAGGAAAAAGTTCAGGAATCGGGATTTGATGTTTTCACAACTCGGCCAGATACCCTTTTTGGTGCGACTTTTTGTGTGCTTGCTCCTGAACATCCTTTGGTGGCGGACATTACTTCGGCAGAACAAAAAACAGCTGTTAACGAATATGTTCAATCGGCCGCTACGAAATCAGAATTAGAACGTACCGAGCTACAAAAGGAAAAAACTGGTGTGTTCACAGGCGCTTACGCAATTAACCCTGTGTTTGACGAAGGCGATTCGAGGCGAAATATGCCAATTTGGGTGGCTGATTATGTTCTCATGAGCTACGGGACTGGAGCGATTATGTGTGTCCCTGGTGGTGACGAGCGAGACTATGAATTCGCGACTAAGTACGGACTCTCGATTGCTCGTGTGGTTGAGCCTGAGCCATTGGCTCGGAATGCCCCGCATGTGGATTCTGGTTTTGACACCACACATGGCATCAC
>DNPI01000050.1 GCA_003501525.1 Planctomycetota bacterium | reverse complement strand
AACGAGCACAATTTCGCGCACACCCTGCGCAACAAGACCGCGGGCCTCATTTTCCACCGCCTCAAGAGGCTTGCTTGCTTGACGCCCTCTTATCGCAGGAATAATGCAAAAGGCGCACTCGTGATCACATCCATGACTAGGACGAAGATAGGCGTAAGAAGAGGGCGTCTGCAGAAGCCTCAGCGTCTCTTCTTTTCCTTGCGGTGCTCGACCTCCAGCGCCAGGACGGATTTCCCTCCCTCGAAGGACCTCCTCTACAACCCGAGCTATCCCCGAATAATCCGAAAGACCAAGAAAAGCATCTACTCCGGAGAATCTCTCCTCGACTTCTTCTCTAAATTTTTCGGGAAGACAGCCAGCGACAATTACTCCTCGCAAAGAACCCGACTCTTTTTTCCCGAGAAGATTGCGTATCGCATCTTCCGACTCCTCCCGAGCCGGCCCTATAAACGAACAGGTATTGAGAACGGCCACATCAGCATCCTCGACCGCGCCGGTAAGGACAAATCCTTCTGCGCCAAGACGGCCCAAAATATTCTCGGAGTCAATCAGGTTCCGCGCGCACCCAAGATGTACGAGAGCGACGCGAATATCGCCTCGCTCTACTGCGGCTGTTTCTGTTGAGCTTCCCACTCCTCTAGCGTGACCAAAACTTCTCGTGCCTTGGAACCAATGAATGGCCCAAGGACGCCCTGCTCGGTCATGATATCGATAAGTCGACTTGCCCGGGTGTAACCAACAGAAAGAGCGCGCTGGAGCAAAGAGGCCGAGCCCCGTCCGCTCTGAAGGACTACACGCACAGCTTCCTCATACAAAGGGTCATCAACAGCCCCCTGAGCAGCCGAAGGGCCTCGCATCTGCACAAGCTCCTCTAAAAATTCTGGCTTGCCATGCTCTCGAAGATGCTCGCAAATCTCTCGCACCTCTCTCTCGCTCACAAACGCGCCTTGACCACGCACCAAGGAGCCTGAACCAGGCGGCCGATAAAGAAAATCTCCGTTCCCCAGGAGGCTCTCCGCTCCACCCTCGTCCAATATCACTCGACTGTCAACCGAAGCTGTAACCCTGAAAGCCATGCGGACAGGGAGATTGGTCTTAATCAATCCGGTAACAACATCTGTCGAGGGGCGCTGGGTAGCAACCATGATGTGAACTCCTGCCGCCCGCGCCTTTGCGGCCAACCGAGCAACTGAAGTTTCCACCTCTTTGGCCGAAACCATCATCATGTCAGCCAGTTCGTCTATCACCAAGACGAAGTAAGGTAAATCATGGGGGTAGTCCTCTGGGTCCCACTCTTCCCCGGCACGATTCTTAATTTCGGCTTCGCCCAAATCGTTATAAGCCTTGATATCACGCACCCCTACCTTCTTAAAGAGATGCAGCCTGTCTTCCATCTGCCTAATTGACCAATCAAGGACAAAAGGGGCTCTTTTCATGTCAGTAACGACTGGGCAAAGCAGATGGGGGATATCCTGAAACAGTTGGAGTTCCACCTGCTTCGGATCAACAAGAACTAAACGCAATTGGTCTGGAGTGCGGGAAAGCAAAAGGGTCGCAAGGACTGAGTTCAAGCAAACCGATTTTCCGGACCCTGTGGTCCCCGCAATAAGCATGTGAGGCATCGCCGTAAGATCCTCAACCGCCAACCGGCCCAGGGTGTCGCGACCTAAGACCATGGGAAGCTTGTTTTCTTCCCAGGAAATCTCCGCCTCCTCGTAAACCTCTCGAAGGCGTACAGCTTCTCTTTTGATATTCGGGACCTCAACCCCCACTGTTGTCCTACCAGGCAACGGGAAGACAACGCGCACGCCATGGCTTCCCAAAGCCACGCCTAGGTCATCTTTTTGACTCTGCAGTTTTTTAACTGAGACACCCGTCCCCAATTGCACCTCAAACAGAGTTAGCGTTGGCCCCCTCTCGGCACCCACAACTTGCGCGTTTAGGCCAAAATCATCAAATACCTTCTGTAGACGCTTCCCCAAAGCATCGACTTCCGCACGCATGGAGGAAACATCAACCTTCTCTCCCACAGAAAGGATGTCCACTGGAGGCAAAGAATCCAATCGGGGGCGACGGCGAGGGGGGGCGGGAGCTTCATCCTCATCGGAGTCGACTACAACCTCTTCAACTTGAGGAGCATCAGAAATGCCTGGCAACTCGAAGCCCTTAAGAGAACCACTCTCTCCTTCCGCCTCTCCCGCTTTCTCCTTCTTCGGTATAGGGCCCTTTGCCGGCTTCCTTTTTTCCTCTGCCCCGGGAATGTTCACCGGAATCTGATCTGTAGCCTGAGCGCCATCGGATTCTTCTCCCGGATGAAATGGCTTCATAATTTCACCTACTCCCGACAGGAAGCCCTGCGCCTTCTTTCGGTCAGAGTTCGCTTGATCACGCAAACTCCCTTTCCGAGCTTCTAAGGGGAGAGCTTGCTGGCGCGAAGAGCGGCCTATCAATTCTCGCACCAAAGGCACAAAGCCCCACTCCGTAGCAAGTAACAATGCAATGCCCACCAAAAGGCTCACCAAAATCCCCGTGCCCACAGAGCCAAAAGCTTGAACTAAAGGGGGCACAGCTGCAGCACCTAACACTCCCCCTGTTCCAGTCGGAAAGGCTGCGCTAGGCCCAGCAGCCGGAGCAAACCACTGAGAAAGGACCGAAACCGCTGCTGAAAGAATAATTACACCGAGCAACTTAACGCCTGGATTGCCGCCAGAGTTTTCCCGGAAAATTCGAGCACACCCCCAAAAGGCCCCAAACGCTGGGGGTAGAAATGCGCTCCAACCCAGTAACCACAGCATGACTCCTGCTAAATCATGCCCGACCTGACCGCACAGATTCTCAGAAGCCGGCAGGTTGGCCCTGTAGTCGAATAAAGCCACAAAAGTAAAAAGGCTGGCCGCCGCAAGAGCCATTCCGTAAGGCGTACGCCCTTTCTCACCTTCAATGCTCGCCCAAACCCTCTTTCCGGTCCACGCAAGCAAGGACCAAATCCCTGCAACAAGCTGACCCAACCACCCCAGCACCAGGAGAACACCTTCTCCTAGAAATCCAAATTGCTCGGCTACCCCCCCGCGGGACGCTACCCGACCCTTCCGACGTTGAACGGCCATGGTGCAGGCAATCCTAAGGGCCGAAGCAGGCTGGTTCCAACCTTAGTTCGACCTTTAGCAGGACTTGTGGTCAGAGATGCCCACCCGAACACAAGTTCTTGTGCCTAATTCAGGACTTCGAGAACAGGCGGCGAACCAAATCCTCAGCTAAAACTGCTTTAGGAGACGGCCCGAATTCTTCACGAATGCCACCTGCTCCGATAAGGACAACCTCAGCGGACAACGAACCCTGAACCTCCAAGCCATTCAGAACGACCCAATCCATACCTTTCTTTTGCATTTTCGCTCGTGCCTTTTCTTCCGCCGCCTGGTCCTGCAGGGCAAATCCGACTACCAACCGACCCGCCTTCTCTTCCGCTAAAACCGCGAGGATGTCTGGATTCGCAACGAGAGACAAATGCGAAGATTGGTCACTATCCAACTTCGTTTGCGACATTTTTCCAGGCCGCCAATCAGCAACCGCAGCAGCAGCCACAAGAGCTTGGCAGGTCGGCCACTCTTCCTGGCACGCTCTCAGCATTTCATTCGCCGTCTCAACAAGAACGACTTGTGCCTCTTCCGGAGGAGACAAAGCAACAGGCCCGCTTATAAGGACAACATCATGACCGGACGCAACAAGAGCCTCGGCTATCGCATAGCCCATCCTTCCGCTCGAACGATTACTAATAAAGCGAACTGGGTCTATTGGCTCCAAAGTCGGGCCAGCGGTAACCAGAACCCTCATGCCCCATCCGAGAGCAACGGTTCTATTTCTGCAAGGATGTCCACAGGCTCAGCCATACGACCCTCCCCTTCCTCGCCACAAGCTGTCAGGCCTGAAATCGGACCTATCCGCAGCCAACCATCTCCTTCCAGCGTCGCAACGTTTCTGGCAACTCCGGGGTTGCGCCACATTTGCGGATTCATCGCTGGAACAAAAAGGCGAGGCTTTTCCCTTTCCATGGCCAAAACCAGAGAACCAAGAAGCGTAGGAGCAAGAGCTTGAGCAGCTTGTCCCAAAAAATTTGCTGTCGCCGGCACAACAAGAAGTAAATCAGCGGCGCGGGCCAGCTCGATATGGTCCATCCCCGCAGGGTCAACCGGATCCCATTCGTCATGCAAGGCTCTGCGACCAGCAATGCAGGAGAATTGGAGCGGCGCAATTAAACGAGTAGCAGAGGGCGTTAGAACAGGATGGACCTCGTGCCCCATCTGCACAAGCTCTGAGCAGATAGCCACCGCTTTGAAACATGCTGCGGACCCCGTAACACCTAAAACAATTCGTTTCACGCCTCTCCCCCTAAGCCAAGAAGGGTTTCCACCTCAGCAATCATTACTTCAAGGTCGTCATTGACGACAACGTAGTCGTAGCTTTCAGCCTGAGCCAGTTCCTGGCCAACTACCTCTAAGCGCCTATCCATCTCCTCAGACCCCTCAGTGCCCCGCGCCTTAAGTCTCTCAACAAGAACTTCTATAGAAGGTGGCCGAATAAAGAAGGAGACTTGTGGCAATCCACTCTCGCGAACTTGATGCGCCCCGTTTACATCAATCTCAAGAACAACGTGGCGGCCAGCTTCCAGGCTCGCTGCGACCTCACCTCTGAGAGTCCCGTAAGAGTGGCCGTGCACCGCGGCATGCTCCAGCAAAGCACCCCGATCGATTAACTCATCAAATTCTTGCTGCTCTAAAAACCGATAGTCCACACCGTCCTTCTCACCTTCACGAGGAGATCGAGTCGTCACAGAAACAGAAAAATCAACCCCTGGGTTCTGCACTAAACGGCGCCAAAGGGTGGTTTTCCCGGAAGCGGTGGGTCCTGATATCACAACGACATGAGGAACTTTATTCGACATTTGCCGCCTGTTCCTTCATCCGTTGAATGGCCAACTTCATGGCAACGACAAAAGCGGACAGCTTTGCGTCGCTTGACTTGCTCCCCAAAGTGGTGACCTCTCGGTGGCATTCTTGTATTAAAAATTCGAGCTCCCGGCCAATAGGGCCACCTGCTTTCAGCAGCGCTGCAAATCTCTCACAGTGGATATCAAGGCGAGCCATTTCCTCCTCTACATCAGCACGCTCCACGGAAGCGGTTAGCTCTCGTTCCAGCCACGAAGCGTCAAGCCCTACAGCGCCAGACTTAGCTTTCCGCCGCAATCGAGCCTGTGCCTCCCGAACAGCAGCAGGCTGGCGCTTCCCAGCCCCACGTGCATTCCTGCGCAATAAACCCAATTGCTGCTCCAATAACCGCCGAAGTCGCAAACCCTCTTTCTCTCGAGACTGGACTAGGTGCTTAATAGCCTCCAAGAAGGCCTTCTTGACATGCCTATCAACCAATCGCCGCATGGTTCCGGTTTCAGACGGTGTCTCCATGGCACCCGGAAGGCGAAGCAGCTCTCCCAGCCCAGGATCGCACTGTTCCATCCCAAGCTCTCGCTCAATTGTCCGCCACTCGCGCAGATACCTATGAATCACTTCATGGTCTACTATTGCCGGGCGGTGGCGGAGGACCTGTATACGAACCTGCCCTTGGACGCTTCCCCTATCAAGGTTCTTGCGCAGGAACTCATCAATCTTCGGCTCTAGGGCAAGACGGTCCGACGGAAGACGAACTTTTACAGTAAGCCCCCGACCATTGACACTTCGAAGCTCCACATCGACCTGAACCTTTTCATGACTAGCGGCCCCTCGGCCGTAACCAGTCATGCTGCGCAGCGGAGATGAGGCCACGAATTAAGTGAGGCCTGGGCGGCTGCCCGGCTTCACCGCTGGGTCAGTCCCTTCAAGGCAAAGAGGGCACTCTTGCTCTTCCCAAGAAGGTATTTCAAGTTGGACGAGACTGTAAAAAGGGCAATCGCCGAACGGGGATTTTCCACCCGTGCGATCAACCAGCGAAGCCACCGCCAGAGAACCGGGATTCATCGCCGACAAAGCTGCTAATAGTTCTCGGACACTCCCCCCCGTCGTTACCACATCCTCCGCGACTAAAACGCGCTCTCCCGGCTTAATAGAAAAGCCGCGGCGTAAAGCAAAGCCATGCTCAGCATCTCGCTCCGCAAAAATCCCGCGCACCCCTAAGGCGCGACCCATTTCGTAAGCCATCACTACAGCCCCCAGAGCTGGGCCCACTACAACATCGAAAGGAGTCTCATCGCCCACGGCCTCTCGGACATGAGAGCCTAGTGCGTCACAAGCCCGCGACGCTTTAAGCGAATCTTGAAAGAGCTTCGCGCACTGCACGTATCGTCCGGCGTGACGACCACTGGAAAGGAGAAAGTGGCCCTCCAATAGGGCCCCAGATTCTCGAAGCAAATCCAGCCCCTGAGAAGAGGCGGCGGTCGGGCCGCCAGTCATCACTACTGCTCTCCTCCTCCAGGGGGGGGAGCGTTCGATGATTCCGCGATAGCCCCGCCAACAGTACCTTCATCCTGCGAACCAGCGGATGTCCAATGAAGAGACATTGCAGAGAGAACGAAAACCGCGAATAAGCCGAAGGTAAACTTATTGATTCCACCGGCCCTAACCCCAAAAGTTTCGGCTCCAGCGCCGCCGAATGCATCAGAGAGGCCACCACCTTTGCCCTCCTGGAGGAGAACAACAAGGATTAGAAGGGCTGACGAAATGAAAAAAACGATGTAAAGGAGGGTTGTCATAACCAGTAATCAAACATTAGGTACTGCGTCTAAAATTGGTCCAAAATTTTCTATATCCAAAGAAGCGCCTCCAACTAAAGCCCCATCAACGTCTTCTTGAGCAAGGAGCTCCTCGGCATTAGATGAATTTACGCTTCCTCCATAAAGGAGAGGCATAGAGGCGGCGGCTTCGCCCCCCAGGATACCTTCGACAACAGCCCTGCAGTGGGCGTGAGCATTCTGCGCAATTTCCGGAGTAGCCGATTGGCCAGTACCAATAGCCCAAACCGGCTCATATGCGACGGAAATCCGCTCTACAAATGCCCCAAAATCGGAAAGAACCCCCAACTGACGGTCAAGGACTTGGAAGGTGTTTCCTGCCTCTCGCTCTCCAAGGGTCTCTCCGACGCAGAGCATAAGATCAAGGCCTGCCTCGAGAATCGCTGCGGATTTAGCCGCCACGCGGGAATCATCTTCGCAGAAAATATGCCGCCTCTCGGAATGGCCAGAAAGAACAACTTCAACGCCGACATCTTTCAACATAGCAGCGGAAATTTCACCTGTAAAAGCGCCGCCATCTGCTTCATGGCAATCCTGAGCACCCAGGGAAACCGCTGACCCGGCTACCGCCTCGGCGACAGCCGACAAATGCACAAGCGCAGGGAACACACAGCACTTCCGAGAAGTTGGCTGGCCCTGATAATTAGCAACACCTTGAGCCAATGCAACGGAAGATTCCGATGTAAGGTTCATCTTCCAGTTTCCGGCAATAACAGGAGTTCGACTCATCTATTAATCCCACACTTTGGCTAACTGCCAACTGTTCAGGCCAGGAATCTTAGGTTTCAGGAGAGAAACGGTCAACGAATACCATTTCCCCTTTATCCTCCCTACTTGAAAGGGCTTCACCCTGCCCCCTACACGTGAAACGAATCGCAAAAGAAGAATGGGAACTCTCTAGGCTGCACCCAGCAGCAACCATGTCAAACACATCTCTTGGCAGGGGGATTCAAGAGGAACCAGATGTTTGGAGGACCTGTTTTGAACGCGACAGAGATCGCATCATTCACTGCTCAGCATTTCGCCGATTGATGTATAAAACTCAGGTTTTCGTGAATCACGTAGGGGACAACCTGAGGACACGGATGACCCATTCCCTCGAAGTCCACCAAGTGTCAAGATCCCTGGCATCTGCGCTTGGCCTCAATGAACCCCTCTGCGAAGCCATCGCCCTGGCCCACGACTTGGGACACCCGCCTTACGGACACGCCGGAGAACAGATTCTTAATCAAAAAATGGACGGCGCCGGAGGATTTTCTCACAACAAACAGAGCCAAAGAGTTGTAGAAGTTTTAGAGCGACGTAGCCCCGAATACTCTGGGCTCAACTTGACCTTGGAAACAAGGGACGGACTCAAAAAACATGAGGAAGGGCGAAATCCTAAAACCGGAGAGAAAGTTCGCTTCCCGTCTATCGAGGCCCAGCTCGTCGACCTCGCTGACTCCACGGCCTACCATTATCACGATGTAGATGATGGGATTCGGGAAAACATACTTGACCCAGCGGCCATGGAAAAGGATTTGGAAATCTGGCAAATCGCTTGCGAAGCAGCGCGCCAGCAGCATCCGAAAAATGAAGACACTCAGCTTCTCTGGAAACGAGCTGCCAACGAACTATTAAGCCTGACTATTCAGGACATTCTTGAAGAGTCCCACGGTAGATTAGGGAACAGCGCCCCTAAATCTGCGGCGGAGGCGCGGAATAGCAAACGCCGCATGATTGGCCATTCACAGGATTTTCGGACGATGGTGGCAAAACTTCATAAATACCTCTACGAACACATGTATTTCCGCGAAGAGGTCAATTGGCATGTGCGCAGAGCAACTGACCTGCTAGAGCACCTCTTCGACGCCCTTGCCGCAAACACCACACTCATCCCAGAGCGATTTCATAAAACAGCAGACTCTCCAGAGCGAGCAATTTGCGATTATCTCGCTGGCATGACAGACCGGTATGTAGAAAGGAAATCGCGGGAAATGGGGATCCTACCGGGTTAGGAAAAACCCTGTACGCAGCCATTCCCTGACCTTAGCCACGGCTTCACGAACTGCAGATTCAAGTGAATAGCCCTGAGCAATAAAGCAAGAAATCGCCGTCGAAAGCGCACAACCAGTTCCGTGCACATCCTCTCCTCCAGGAGTGCGCTCTGCTTGAAGAGTTAAAACCGGTGCACCACGCCGAAGAAGCCTGTCCGACACCACAGCCTCTTTCCCGTGCCCGCCAGTAACTAACACGGCGGCACAGTCGCCCCATTCGCTTCCATCCCCGAACTCGACGAGGTTAGGCGTAGCCAAAGTTAGGTGGCAAAGCAGGCTCGAAAGGGCTTCATCCCGACCAGCCTGATTCAAAAGCAACGCACTAGGATCAGCGGTTTTCGATGCCGCGCAAACAGGATCCCAAATAACAGGGGTCGCTGGGAAATCAGAGAGAACCCGCACAACCGCTTGCACTGTGTCTCGGCTACCCAGCGCACCCAATTTCACTGCCCCGACGCCCTCATTTAGCGCAGACCGAAGCCCTGCCTCGACCGCGGAAACCGGAACAAGCGTGACATCTTGCAAGCCCGCCTCATCCTGCAAAGTTTCAACCGCGACAATGGGAGAGAAATTGCAATCAAGCGCTTTCGCGACCCAAGCATCGGTTTGCAATCCTCCGCGCATGCCTGGGTCTGATCCGGCTACTGAGGCCACCCACGCCTCACCCAAAAATCATTCCTCCCAAGAACCAAGTGCATGGGAGCCGCAGTCCACGTGCAAGATTTCGCCGGTCACGCCCGAGGCATGGTCGCTAAGAAGAAACGTCGCCGCCTTCCCTACATCTTCCCCCGTAACTTGCCGCCTCAACGGCGATACCCGATCCTGAATATCGAGCTTTTCCTTAAGGCCCTTAATCGCAGAAGAAGACAGCGTCTTAATCGGACCCGCACTGAGCGCATTCACGCGAACTCCTTCCGGGCCGAGATCAACGGCCAAATACCGAACGGCCGATTCCAATGCAGCCTTAGCTACGCCCATTACTTTATACGAGGGCACCGCTCGGCTCGAACCCAGATAAGAAAGCGTGAGTATTGAGCCACCCTCTCGCAACAAGGGGAGGGCCGCCTTGGAAAGGGCAACTAGAGAAAAAGCCGAGACGTCTTGCGCGAGTGCATATCCAGAACGACTTGTGTCCACAAAGCGCCCTTCGAGGTCAGCGCGCTCAGCGAAAGCAATCGCATGCACCAAAAAGTCCAATTTCTCACAAGATTCAGAAAGGGTTTCGAACGTTTTCTCGATGGCAGAATCATCCGTAACATCGCAAATAAGAGGCAAGGGCGATCCTAGGGATTCAGCAAGGGGAGCTGCTTTCTCTTGAAACCTCTCACTCGCTACACCAAACAAGACGTCAGCTCCCTCGCCTTTAAGGGCTTGGCCAATATGCCATGCAAGACTCAACTTATTGGCTAAGCCAAAAACAACGCCCTTCTTTCCTTGTAGCAACATATACAGAGGTATCTCCAGACCGGCGATAGAATACGAGTTGTGCCCGTCTAATCCCATGATTCCCCGCGGCGCACATAAATATCAAGGCGAGAAGGGATAAAACAACCTTGCCGGTAGACCTACTTCTCCGAACAGCATCATTCCAAGATTTTGCCTCTCGATGGGGGAAGCACTCTTGTGGCACACTCGAATGGGGCGGCCTTTGGGGTTCCGCGAAAACTCTATTCGCCGCCGCTTGCTGTAAACAATGGGAAGCACCCCTTTTGGTCGTCACATCCGATTCTGAATCAGCCCATCTCGCCACAGAAGATTTAAAGGCCTTTGGAATGCAGGCATTGGAGCTCCCTGGAGCAGGCCCTACCGGCCAAGAGAAAAATATCCTCCGAGATAGATTTCGAGCAGTAAGCATTGCAAGCCGAGAAACTTTTAATGGAGCGCTGGTAGCCCCGCTCCACGCTCTTTTGCAAACCGCTCCTGGGAGATCAGAAGAAGGAAAAATGCTAGAGCTTCGCGCAGGGGACAAACTTGAACCCGAAGCCCTCATGCGCGCGCTTGTGCGAGCGGGATTCGAGAGAGTCCCAGCTGTTAGCGCCGCAAGCGAATTCGCATGCCGCGGGGACATCGTAGACTTCCTCGCTCCAGCTTGGGGCGATCCAATACGACTGGAATTCTTTGACGATGAGCTTGAGAGCTTGCGCTTTTTTGACCTCGAGACACAGAGGACACAAAGCGTTCTAAAAGAAATCAACGTCCCGCTCGACCAAGAGCTAAAGACCTTCGCAGGGCAAAAAGACCTTCTACCACTTGATGCGCTGAACTCTGAATTCAGGGTGGTTATCCTCGCCCCCAATAACGTCAAAAAAACGCGACTGGGACTGGTCGGGAAATTCGGCGAATCGGCAAAGCTTGCCCTTCAGAGATGGGAGAAGGGGCTCGCGGAGAGGATCGTCCTATCTCTAGCAACTCTTCCGGGGAGAGATGGGACGACGGAGACCTTAAGCGTTGAAGAATATCGGCAAGGATTCGAGACTGGCCTGGCGCTATTAGCGGGGCACAGAGCCACTGATGAATCTGTTTTTCTTTTTCACTCGACCGAAGCCGAGGAAAAGCACTCCATTGAGTTCCTTAAAAGAACCGGTGATTGCTCCCACGTCTCCATGAAAAGGGGTGGGATAGCGACAGGATTCCGTATTCCGGAAGCAAGAGGAGTTTTCCTCCATCGTCGGGAATTCAACCCCGGACATAAAGTTGCCCCCCCTCGCAGTCAACATACGGGATTGGAGGGGGCAAAGATTGAGGGGCCTGCTGCTCTGCGAACAGGAGATTTGGTAATACACGCAATCCATGGGCTCGCGAAATTTCAAGGCATTGGGGCGAATCCAGAGAAAGAAGATAGTCAGGACATCCTTCTTC
>DNPI01000163.1 GCA_003501525.1 Planctomycetota bacterium | reverse complement strand
AGGCATACTCCTTCGAGATATGCAGCCAGTGGGGAGTTACGCTTATCGTCTTTTATTCGATGATGGCCACGACACAGGTATTTATTCACTCGATTATCTTGCGAAAGTGTGTCAACAACGGGCACAAGGTAACGGATGAGCTCTCTGGTTCAAATGATTCTGGATCCCTGGTCAATGGGGTTGGCGTTAGTTTTCGATTGGTGGGCTATTTGGTTTGCTTTGGGCCGTACTTTTTCTCCCACTACCGTTATGGCTGCTTCAGCGAATGCGATTTGGTTTTGTCTGGCGGGGATGGTGGGGCATCTTTTTGAACTCAAGGCGGAGCCGGAAGTCTTGGATTGGATGCTGGTTGTGGCAACGGCAACTTTTCTGAAAGCATCGATTCTACGAATTTGGATGCTTAAGTTTCTGCCTGGTTGGAAGTGGAACCGGTACGACCTAGCAGTGCTAATGGTTTCGACGGGCTGTGCTTTGCTTTGTGCCGCTTGGCTTTAGTGGTATTTCCTGTTTAGTCCGATTGGCGCAAAGCCTTGAGCTGCGACTCGAGGATTTTGGCTTTTCCTATGTGTTCCGGCTTGATTTGATGCATTTCTAAAGCAGATTCTTTTGGATCAAGTCGGAAATTGATGAAGGCTTGAGTCCCATCTTTGAATATGACCAATTTGTCTTGTCCGTCAGAGACCGCAATATCCCCAGAAGAGGAGTAGGCGACTATGGGGCTCTTTGCTTTAAATTTGTTTAGTGAATTGCTTCCAGGGTGTTGGAGGGTGTGCAGAATCCCTTCCGAGAGATTGGCCAGAGATGTTATGCCCTTTGTTTTCTGTTTCGGTCGGATGCTGGCTGGGTGGCGAACAATTAGTGGCACATGGAGAGCATTTTCACTTAAGTTTTTACCATGCCCGTAATAACCATGTTGCCCGAATTCTTGGCCATGGAGAGCCGTAATTACGAGAAGAGTTTTATCTAGCACTTCTCTTTCTCTTAAAGCATCGATTAATGTTCCGATTGCAGTATCGGTGCTTTTAATAGCAGCATCATGTAGAGCTTTGCTGTGAGCGACCTCTTCAAGCGATGGAGCATAATCTCCTGCAACCATTGCTGCCCAGTTGTCGGTTTCACGATCGACTGGCTTCCCGTCTGCTCCCTCAGGGACAAATCGATTCTTATCTATTTCTGCTGGTGTATAGGGATATCGCGCACCTGGGAGGTGAAGAAGAGCGAAGAACGGTTTGTTTCGATTGTCTTCCTCTAACCAGCGAAGACAGCTGTTAACGATTGCAATCGTTCCATGATTAGGCCGAACAGTGGGGGGCGGTTTGGGCCAAAAGGATCGGAAGGCCAAGACAGCTTTCGAAAGTTCGATAGGCGCCAATTGGTCCAGAACATTGATTACAGATATGCCGCTTGAATCTTTCAACAAGCTCTTCTCCTTGATGAAAGCTCCTGTCGCAAACCCCTGATTCTTGAGTTCTGAAGGCAGAGAAGGTTTGGCACCAGACTGTACCTGCAGCAAATTTTGTAGCGCTTGAGACGAATTCAGAGATGTTGTCCAAGTCCTCTCAAAGAGGGAGCCTTCTTCAGCGAGGATATCTATTCTTGGACTAGTTGCCCGATAATGGCCATATGCTTGCAGACTAGTGGCGGGGACTGCGTCAAGAACGATGAGCATTACATTGGGAGTCTGCTCCGCTGTCTGGCTCCCCCACAGAGTTGGGGGGGAAATAGCTTGAAGAGCCAGGAGAAATCCAGCAGGAGTGCCAAGCAGTACGCAAGAAAGCACTGCCGGAAAAGGTCGGAAAAAGCCTCTAATCCACGGTGAGAGTGGTCCCGCTGTGAGGGCGATTACCAATGTGGCTGAGAGCACAGAGGTAATCAGGGCCAAAGGAAGATTTGTACCCGAGCCTGTTGCCCAAGCAAAAGCGATTAACCCTAGGCCTCCAGCTGCTCCTATAGATTCTGTGTTACGGCTAGGAATGATTGCAGCGAGGCCACCGCCGAAGGCGCCGCACCCCAGCCATACGAGCAGAATATTCCATGCGAAGTGTGGGTTGCTTTGAAAGGGGTCTCCCATGGTTAGGAGAACCACTTCAAGCCAACCAACTAAGATGCCTATTAGTGCCCCAGCCAGTGAACAATGGAGTAGTTTCACACCGACAATGTAATCTCCCCCGTTCCCCATATGCTCGCCCTTCTCCTATTGCTTAGCTTTACTCAGGTTTCTGAATCGGAATCTTTGATGGTGAAGATACTTGATCGTTCTCTTGAGGCAGAGGACCGAATGGAGCATTTAGCTGATTTAGCCATGCTTGATGGACCTCTCCTTTTGGAGGAAGTAATAAAGGTTAAGAATCTTGCACGAGGAGATTATTTGGCAGATTTTGCCCGGTGTTTAGGGCGTTGTGGGTCTAGCGCGACGGGGGAATTGCGGAAATTACTGCGAAGCAAGGTGCCTGAGGTAAACGCTGAAGCTGTTTATGCCCTTTCTATTATTGCCGATAACGACGATTTTGCGCGGGGCCGCCTGCGGATGGCAAAAGAACCTGTCGAATCCAGAGTTGCTGCCCTTCGTGCGCTGGACCACCTCGGTTCACCTTTTGCACGGGTAGAGGCATTGCGCAGGCTGGCAACGGCTACAGGACCCCTTCTAATTGAGGCGATGCAAATTCTTGACCGAAGGCGGCGTGAAGAAGATATTCCGTATTTAATCGATGTTGTTGCCGACCGGACGGGAATGGCCCAGAACTTGGCTGTACGAATGCTTCAAGAAAGGACTGGCTACAAGATTGGCCCCGATGCCAGGACATGGAGGTGGTTTTTAGTCAAACATAGGGTGGAGGGCACACCTTTTCGTTCTTTGGAGACGGAAGGGGAAAAAAACGTAACCTTGGTTTACTTGGGGGTCCCAATTCTTGGAGAGCGGGTAGTCTTTGTGCTTGATTCGTCTTCGTCTATGACTGAGCGAATGAGAGATTCTCTTCTGGCTAAGAAGAAGGGTGATCAAGCAGTGGAAGAATTAGCTGGTTTATTGCCACGACTGCCTCATACAGGGGAATTTGGCGTAATCTTTTTCGAGTCTTCCGTGCGAGCGTTCTCCGATACCAAGCTTTTGTCTTGGACCCAAGAAGGGGTCGCTAAAGCGATTGAATTTATGCGTAGCAATTTGTTTCGTGGCGGAACGAATATCTACGATGCCTTGGAGACAGCCTTTGCTTATAGAGATGTTGAGGAAGTTGTGCTTTTGACTGACGGAGAGCCGACAGTCGGAAAAATTTTAGACACAGAAAAAATTCTGGCCCGTGTGAGAAAATGGAATAGGTGGCGCAATATTCGAGTGAGTGCAATTTCTTTTAGTGCTCCTCGCCGAGCGCAGAAATTCCTTCAGCTACTCGCCCGGGAAAACAGTGGGGATATCCAGATTTTCGACTAACTTTCGCCGCGGCGTTTTAGTGTTTTCGGCAGGGGTTGGTTTGCTTCGACGTAGTGAACCCTTTGGGGGAAGGGGATTTCTATCCCCTCGATGTCGAAAGCAATTTTGATGCGTTTGAGCATCTCGCGACGGGCCGCCCACTGGCGTCCCGGGGCGACTTTCACGGCAATCTTGAAAGCGACCTCAGATTCTCCCAAGCCATCTACTCCGAGGATTTGAGGTTCTTCAAGCACATCAGATTTCCATGCTTCATCTTCAGCAAATTGCGTCAATACCTTTTGCAAGATGGCGATTACCTCATCGGGATTTTCGCTGTACCCAG
>DNPI01000161.1 GCA_003501525.1 Planctomycetota bacterium | reverse complement strand
TACTGGGCTGTAAATATTGCCCGAGAGTGAGGACGTCAACGCCAGCTCCTCGTAAAGCAAGCATCGCCTCTTTAATCTCCTCAAGACTCTCGCCCAAGCCAAGCATAAGAGATGACTTGGTTACGAGATGGGGTCGGACTTCACGAGCATACGCCAGCACGCTTAAGGACTGATCATAGCCGGCTCGCACATCACGGACACGTCTATGAAGCCTCTCTACCGTCTCAAGATTATGAGAAAAAACATCTACACCCGATTCCACCACTTTAATGACACCATCCTCTCTGCCTTGAAAATCTGGAACCAAAGCCTCCACCAGAAGGTCCGCTCTCTTTTCTTTGAGGGCCCGAATGACAGAGGCAATGTGCCCCGAACCTAAATCAGGAAGATCGTCTCGGTCAACACTCGTGAGCACCAGATAGTGAAGACCCGGGACTTCTGCAAAGCGAGCGACTTTCTCCGGCTCTTGTGGATCAAGCCACCCTCTCGGATTGCCTGTCTTAACAGCACAGAAGCGGCAACCGCGCGTACAGATATCGCCCATAAGCATCACGGTCGCCGTGCCGCCTTCCCAGCATTCACCCAAATTAGGACAGCGGGCTTCTTCGCAAACGGTATATAGACCACGGCTGCGGAGAGCTTGTCTCAGCTGAGCGGTCGTTTCCCCCTTGGGGAGACGCATCTTCAGCCAAGCTGGTTTCTTGAGAGTTGAGGGCAAGGTGCTTCGGCGGAGATTATATCTCACCCAAGGCGGCTCTCGCGCAGTAGCCCTTAAGCGTACTGGGCAAGCAAACGACCACCACGACTTGACCGCATCCTATCCAGGGCTCTCTCTTGGATTTGCCGCACGCGCTCAAGGCTAACACCGAGCACTTCCCCCACCTCACTTAGTGTTCTAACTCGACCTCCGCTGAGCCCGAATCTCATCTCCAAGACCCTTCTTTCTCTCGAATCGAGCACCCCTAAAGTTTCGCTTAACCGCTGGAGAAGAGCCGATCTCTCCCCTAAATCTACGCCGCTCGCCTCGTCCGCGCCTGCAATTAGCTCTAAAAAAGTAAACCCCTCGTCAGCATCGGCAACTCGGTCCAGCGAAAAGGTATATCGATTACGCTTAAGCGCTTTCTTGACCTCTTCCGCAGATAAACCGGCAGCCTCTGAAATCGTTTCACAATCACTTTCTTTTTCAGGGATAGCACCTGACCTGTCCCTAATCCTCTTCATTGCCTTCTGGATATAGGCTGGAACTCGCACCGTCCGCGATTGATCGTAAATAGCTTTCAAGAATGCTTGGTGCACCCAAAACCCTGCATAGGTTTTAAAACGAACGCCCCGAGTGAAATCAAACCCGGCGATTGCATTAAACAAGCTTGCATTTGCCTCCTGCACAAGGTCCTCCTGCGGGACTCCTGAATTGCGATACCGGCGAAGCAGGATTAGGACAATGTGCAAATTGCGTTCAATCAGCTCATTGCGGACTTCCACAAACTCGCGAGTGCGGCGCAGCAGGGCGCCAGAAAGACGACTGTCGAAAACATCTTTCCCCGGGAAAGACTCTATATCCTCCGCAGGCCAACCGGCCTCCAAGCGCGCGGATCTCAGGCGCCGCCAAAGGAACTCCAAGCCCATGCAAAACCGCATCTCGCTTGCCTGATCCATCTCCGGAATTCTCCGAACTTCTTGACGATACCACCCAACTGGATCCTGGAGCTTATTCGCCACAGAGGGCATGCCACTGCGAGCAAATTTACACCCTACCTCCAGGCCAAAATCATCAAAAAGAGAAAGCATATCTCTGCAGTCCTCCTCAAACGTCCCGGCCTCAAAAACATGGACAAGCTCCTCAAAAGGGACCCTTGAGCCCTTCTCAAGGAGCCATGGGAACCGTTTCTGCGCACTAGGGGCGGGGACCATTGCCCCTATTGTGCACTATTTTGGTGCTTTATTCAACCCCTCGCCCACGAGGGCTTGCCGCAACCTCTTCACCAAATCCCAGGCATCGATAGGCGCAAGCGAATCTTCCTCGACAGCCCTAATTTCATCCAAAAGCGCCGCGTCCGAATCCCTCATTAATTCAAAAATGCCGCCCACGGCGGCTGGCGTGACACCTGTCGCCGGAGGAAGAACACGGCCAGTAAGCCCCTCCTCATCGCGCTCGAGACGCTCGAGAATCGCACGCGAACGGTCAAGCACAGGAGGGGGAAGACCAGCCAATCGAGCGACGTGAATGCCGTAACTCCTATCGGTTCCTCCCTCTTCAATTTGGTGCAGAAAAATGATCTCCTCACCCCGCTCTCGAACTGCAACATTTAAATTCCGCGCTCTTTCCAGGCTGTCCGCTAAATCTGTTAGCTGATGATAATGGGTAGCGAACAAGCACCGCGAGCCGAGAACGTTATGAACATGTTCACAAATAGCCCATGCAATAGCTAAACCATCAAAAGTTGACGTCCCTCGACCGACTTCATCGAGGAGAATAAGAGACCTATCGGTTGCGTGCCTCAAAATCCTAGCTGTCTCAACCATTTCCACCATAAACGTGGAAGCCCCCCTTGAAATATCATCGCCCGCACCAAGACGCGTAAACACTCTATCGACCGGCCCAATACGCGCGGAAGAAGCCGGAACAAAACCCCCCGCTTGGGCAAGTATCACAACATGAGCAGCCTGGCGCAGCCAAGTTGATTTCCCACTCATGTTCGGGCCTGTCAGAACAGAAAGCGTATGAGAAGAATCCAGTGAAATCCCATTCGGGACAAATGGATCTTGCATGCACGCCTCCACAACGGGATGACGTCCGTCGGAAATATCCAAAACCTTCTCCTCGCCATCTTGATGGCCTAGGATTTCAGGGCGCACATAATTGCGTTCCTCCGCTACAACGGCGAAGCCACGCAATGCATCAATGGCCGCAACCGCGCGAGCAGTCGCTTGCATTTTCTCCGACTCTTCGGACGCCGCCGATCGTAACGCAAGAAACATGTCGCACTCTATATCCCTTAACTTCTCCTCAGCGCCCATGACTTTCGCCTCATACTCCTTTAGCTCCGGCGTGATATAGCGCTCTGCATTTTTGAGCGTCTGCTTGCGAACATAGTCCTCAGGGACCTTGCTCGAATGAGCATGTGTTATTTCGAGGTAATAGCCGAAAACTTTGTTGAACCCAACTTTTAGGTTAGCGATACCAGTCCGCTCTGATTCGCGCTCTTGCAAAGCAGCCAAATGGTCTCGACCACCTTCGGCCAAACTGCGGAGTTCATCTACTTCCCTACTCCGGCCAGGTCGGATAAGACCTCCCTCTTTTAGCCCGAGTGGCGGAGCATCAACAAGAGTCGCCTGAATGCTCTCCACGGTTCCCGCACAAGGATCCAGCCCATCAGCGATGTTTGACAGAAGAGTGTCGCCACAGGACTCGACCTCGGCAGCTAAAGCAGGAATGCGCCCTAAAGCTTCCGCAAGAGCAACCAAATCACGAGGACTGCCTCCCCCAGAAGCAAGGCGAGCTGCCATTCGCTCGAGATCACCCATTCCCTCGAGCACGCCCCCTATTCGATCCCTGGCATCGAGCTTCGCGGCGAGAACGCCAACAGATTGGTGGCGGGACTGCATCGCCTTGGCGCACAAAAGAGGCTCGAGAAGCCACTCCCGCAACGTCCGTGCTCCCATAGGCGTAGTCGTCCGGTCAACCGTCCCTAACAAAGAGCCTTCACGCCCACCGTCCACAGATGAGCAAACAATCTCGAGGGTGTTGCGAGTCGCCGCGTCCAAAACCATATGTTCATAATCGCGACGAACTTCCAGGTCCCGGAATTGCTGCAGCGCTCCTTTCTGGGTCTCCTCGAGGAACCCTAACAGGCCTCCACATGCCCCCAAAATGTTTACGGAATCATCAATGCCAAAAGAGTCCAAAGTCGAAACTCTCAATTGGGAACAAAGGGCACGATGGCCGCTGGAAGATTCGAAATCCCAAGGAGGCCGGAAAGCAACCGAAGCCCCGTGACTTCTTGCCGTCTCAGCAAGCCTTGCAACAGCATCGTCGTCTTCGCCTAGGTCCGGGATTAAGATCTCTGCCGGGCCAATCCTCGCCAGATCGTCGGCGAACCGACGCGGAGATGACATAGAGCACCGGAGAGCTCCTGTAGACAAATCAGCCCAAGCAAGCCCTATCTCAGGACGTACTTGGCGCTCAGCATTGTTTGCAAAGCAAACAGCCAAAACCCATAGGGGGCTTGTCGCATCCATTGCCTCGTCTTCAACAAGGGTGCCCGGGGAAACCACTCGCACCACATCACGCTCAACAATGCCTTTTGCTTCGCGAGGGTCTTGAAGCTGCTCGCAGATTGCAACTGTATGACCCGCCCGCACCAAGCGGATTAAATATCCCTCCATTGCTTTTACCGGCACACCCGCCATTGGGACATCCTTCTCCTTGCTTCGAGAAGTCAAAGCGAGGCCTAGCTCGTCAGCAGCTAAGCGTGCGTCTTCATAGAACATCTCATAGAAATCGCCCATTCGGAAAAAAACCACCGCCCCCGGATGGCTCTTCTTCGCCGCATGAAATTGACGCATCATGGGCGTATCTTGCTGACGACGGACGGATGGGGCGGACTTAGGGCTCACGGAGAAAAGGGGACCAAATTCTAGCTTATCGCGAACCTTCTTCCCCGTAGGGTAAGAAGACAGAAATGAGCAAAGCACTCCGCCTACTGCGCACCTTTCCCTTGTTCATCGTGGCGGTGGGCTGCTCGTCTTCTATCGTCGGCGAATCTTGGCCCAACCAGAGCTGGCCAGCCCTTGACGCCTTCACATCCGGAGATTTCGACAGCGCGGCAGCGGAATTCAGCCAACTGAAAGGTGACGGGTTCAGCAACGAATTGCTGGCATTGGTGGAAGCTGGCATGGCAAGGCATACCGGGGGCGACCTTGAAGGTGCAACCGAGCATTGGCTGGAAGCAGAGAGAGTCCTAGAAAACTTCAAAGACCGCCCGACGATAAGCGGGCGAACCGTTGGAGAAACCGCAGCGTCTTTCGCAATTAATGACAGGGCCCTTCCCTATGACGGCGAAGATTTTGAAATCGCCCTTCTGCACGCTTTCCTGGCATGGGATTTCCTTCGGCTAGGGAATTTAGATAGCGCAATGGTCGAAGTGCGAAAGGGTTATGAAGCAGAAAAAAGGGCGGAAAAACGATACGAAGTGCAATACCCAATGAACCGTTTCGCCAAGTTCATTTCAGCTTTGACCCAGGAGGCTGACTCCGATTGGGATGAGGCAATAATCGATTGGAAAGATTTGGCTGCAGAAATGCCAAAAAACAAGACCTTAAGCCAATGCCTTCAGCATGCACAAAGGGCACAAAACGGTATAGCGCCACAGGCGTCAATCGCACTCATACACGAGAAGGGAAGAATGCCGCAAAAGGTAGGCCTTAATATCGATTACGAGGCCAATAGATCGTTCGGCCGCATAGTTGCACCCGCTTTTGGGAAACCTATGCCCTCCCCATCTCGAATTGAGCTTTGGGTGGATGGGGAGCCCAAAGGGAAAACGTTTGTACTCGAGGATGTCTATAAATCAGCCAAAGAAAATCTCGCTGACCGGATTTCTTGGATGGCGGGCAAATCAGCCATACGAGCCACAATAAAAACGGCCCTTATCGAAGAAGCCGCGGAAAACGTAGAGGAGGAAAAAGGATTCTGGGCAGGTTTCGGCGTGGGAGTGCTAGGCAGCCTCTTGTTGTACTCAACGGAACAGCCCGATTTGCGATCTTGGCAAACGCTCCCGCAGCAAATCCAAGCTTTAAGAATTGCTATCGAGCCGGGGAAGCGTCGCCTATCAATCCGATTCCAATCCAGGGGTGAGAACCATGTTCTCGACCTCGGAGAGTTCGAAATCCCACCTGGGGAAACACTCCTCCTCTCAGCAAGGACCCTGCGAAAAGCCGCTTTTGGGAAAGCGGGAAAGGCCCCTACGGTTTTTATGGGGCCTGCTACGCTAAAGCCATGACCCATCCCCTTGGTCTACTGCTCCCCCTGATAACACTCGGGGCTTGCGCCCTCTGGGAAGAAGAAAGCACCGAAGTCCTATCAGGAGAAACAGCCATCATCGAGCTTAGGCGAACCCTGGAAATCGTCGACGAAGCTCTAGGCTGGACAGAAGAAGGCCTTGCCCGATACGGTGTCCGCATTAAAAATAACGGTAAAGAGGCAACCCTTCAGTGGCGCGCTGCTTGGTCAGACGCGGCAGGCTTTGAAGTCGTAGACGCGGCACGTTCGTGGAAACCCATAAAAGCGCACGCCGGGGGCGTCCTCCAATTCAAAGAAATCGCTCCAAGCTCCACGGCTGTGAAATGCCGAATTGAGGTCAGACCTTTAGAAACATGAGAATCGCACTCTTAATCTCCATTGCCCTCGCGGCCTCTTGCGCCAACTACAAACTCTGGGGCGCGGAAGACATCCTCAGGGGAGAGGGAGACGAAGTCGTCCAAATCAAAACTTGGGTGGAAGGCCTTGAGGTACAAGATGTCGCTGGCAGGATAGAGCCCGATGGCCTTTCTGCTCAATTCGCCATTGTCAGCAAAAGAGAAGAGCCCATCCGAATAGAGCTGAGCTGGCTTTGGAAAGACGGCGAAGGGTTCATCATGCGCCCCGCCCAGGGTGGCTCGGGGAAACAAAACATCCTGCTCCGCCCTGAAGCGCCAAAAGTATTTTCTTTTATGGCTCCCTCTGTTGAAGCGGTCAAGTTTTATGGGAGCATAATCCCACTCGACAGAACACCCTAAAAAAATGCGCCCATTCCAGCTTCTCGTCCTCGCAACCACTTCGATAGCTTGCTCCAATCAGGTGACTTATGAGGATCCGGAAGGTGTGGAGGTGCTCTCCTCCGATTTCGGCGGAACGGATTTGATGATTCTTGCGCATGACATGACCCAGGACTTTCTCGACGCTGACGCCTTTGGAGACGAAAGGCCTCGCATTGTTTTCGGTGGCATTCAAAACCGCACCACCCAACACCTTGACACCAGAAGCATTGCTGACACTATTCGAACCTCCCTCCTCCAAAGCGGAAAATTTTCAGTGCTCGCCGGCGAAGTCGGACTCGAGGAAATCGACAGAGAGATTGAGCACCAACAAAGCGGAAAAGTAGACATGGCTTACGCCGTTGAAATGGGAAGGCAGAAAGGGGCGGAATATGTCTTTTTCGGCCGAATGAGCGAAATCTACAAAGAATCGGGGCGAACAGAATCACGGTGGATGAAATTCACCCTCAACGCGGTCAACGTTCAAACCCGTGAGATTGTCTGGGCCAACGAAAAGACAATTGCCAAGAAAGAAGTCAAGGCCCTACTCGGTTGGTAACAAACTCGCTCTCAGAGCAAGCTACAATCTCCTTGATTCATGCAACCTCTCCAAAACATTGTCTTCTCTGACGCGCATCAAAAGTGGCGCGAAACCGCTCGGGAAATCGCGAAAGAGCACCTTCTCCCAAACGCAGCAAAACATGACAAAGAGGCAAGCTACAACGAAGCCGCCTTTGACGCTGCCGCTGAAGCCGGCATGCTGGGAATATGGATTCCCACGGCCTACGGAGGCTCAGAAGACGGAATTACTGGTCTTGCCCTAGCCGTCGAAGAGTTTTCCAAAGCAGACCCTGCCTTTGGGGTCGCATTCGCCGTGAATGCTCTAGGGTCCATTCCATTGATTGTCGGGGGCACCGAAGAGCAAAAAGTGAAATATCTCCCTCGAGTAGCACGCGGTGACGCTGCGTGCGCCTTTGCGCTAAGCGAAAAGTTCGCAGGATCAGATGCGGGAGGCCTTTCGGTACGAGCGGAAAAAAACAACGGCAAATGGACAATTTGTGGAGAGAAGAAATGGACAACAAATGGCTCACGAGCTGACATCATTTCTTGCTTTGCCGTCACTGACCCCGAATCGAGATCACGCCGGATTTCAGCTTTCATCATTGAAAAAGATGACCCGGGCTTTGAAATCAAAAAAGTCGAGCCATCTATGGGGATCCGAAGCGTTCCTGTTTGTGAAACGGCTTACAACAACGTTTCACTCTCAGAGGATCGGCTACTGGGTGGCAAACCTGGACTGGGATTTAAACACTCGATGATGACCCTAGACCTTGCGCGACCAGGGGTTGCAGCCCAAGCAGTGGGCACCGCCGCCGGTGCATTGGAATATGCAACAACATATGCCACCCGAAGAAGGCAATTTGGACAGCCAATCTCTGGATTCCAAATGATTCAAGCAATCCTAGCGGATATGGGCATGCAGACCGAAGCAGCCAGATGGCTGGTTTACCTGTGCGCAGCAATGGCAGATTCAGGCGCCAAAAACGTCACAAAAATTGCCGCGATGAGTAAGTGCTTTGCTACGGATACCGCGGTAAAAGTCGCTACCGACGCTGTCCAGGTATTCGGGGGTTATGGATTCATGGAGGACTACCCCATCGCAAAGTTTTATCGAGATGCAAAAATTCTTCAAATATACGAGGGGACAAACCAGGTCCAGCGCCTTGTCGTCGCAAGAAATTTAATTAAAGAGGCCGCCGAGTTCGATTACTTAACAGACTTCATCCCCGTGGAATCTCAATCGACCTTCGGGGGTGATTACGAAATCGCCAATACGGCGACTACTAATTCATAAGTCGTCCCCTGGTAATAGAAACTATTCCTGTCGACCCCTTCGGGCATCAATAGACAAGGCCCCTGGCCCCACTGCGGCAATAGCCAGGAAACAAGCCATATATATAAAGGCGAGTTCACCACCCGCGTCTTTATCCCAAGGGCTACCGAAATGCACCATCACAAAGGCGACCACCATGGTGACCCCGCAGGCAAAAGAAGAGAGCCGTGTCCAAAGCCCAATTGCAACCAAGAGCCCGCACACACCTTCAACCGCAGCGGCTCCCCAAGCAAAAAACAGTGGCGCGGGCCAATCCCAGCCACCCACCATCCCCACAAAGGGGTGGTCGGCGCCCTTTTCCATAAGCCCCGCCATCTTCCCCCACCCATGTCCATAGGCCAGCCCAAAACCAGCAACTACGCGAAGGAGAAGGAGGCCCCAGTTTCTCATGCGTCAAGTTGTAGGCGTTCCGTCTACCAATCTCCACATCGCTAATGTCCCAATCGACCTAAGTGGAGCCCAAATATTAGTTCTTGCCCTGATTTCCGCGGGGCCTGGGCGGGATGCCAAGCCATCAAGAATCCGCACCCCCTCTTGGACACCAAGATCTCCTGCCGGCAAAATGTCTAGCCGACCCAACTTGAAAAGAAGAAACATTTGAGCTGTCCAAGGCCCAATCCCATGAACCTCCGTCAATCGACTAACAATCTCCTGGTCGGTCTGCCTTGAAACTCCAGAAAGGCACAAAGAACCTGCCTCTAGGCGTGTCGCCAGATCCGCAATTGCGCAGCGCTTAGAGCCTGAAAGCCCTGCTTGTCGCAGCATATCTGGCGGTAAATTTAAAAATTCCCGCACAGAAGGAAAAAGTGGGCCGGGAGATAAAGCGCAAATTCTTTTATGAATAGTTTCAGCCGCCTTCCCTGATAGTTGCTGGGAAATAATGGACTTGGCAAGGTAACGATAATGGCTAACTCGCTTTAGAGCAGGAGGGGGCAAACATGGAAAGGGGCCCAGCTTGGGCAATAATCCCCCTAAGCGAGGATCCCTATTACACAGTTCCCGCAGAGAACGGGGAGAGACAGTACTCAGGACGACTTGACAGCTTCCCCGTCGCCTGACTTGCCTTCCTTAGGGCTGAAAATCCCTTCCCACCAACCAGTTAGGGATCCACCGAGACCAGTCCCCGTCAAAATCATGGACTTCCCGTCACGCCCCTCCATCCACTCAGCAGTAATTTCTCGCAAGCTTATTTCAGCAGAAGAATGAGCAAGGACGGCTATCACCCCATTCTCCCCGGATTCCGCAAGCCGTGCCCCGAATAGGCCTGCAGCTCTGCCGGCTTCCTGAATGCGGCCTAAGAGATCGTCTACTTCCGGATGAGAGATGGTGCATTTTTCCCGCAGAGACCTATGCGAACTGTTCATGGACTTGCCCGCCTCAGAGAGGAAATCTTCTTTCTTCGTTCTACCAAATTCGCCTAGTTGGGCGACCATTCGTAATGCCCTTGATGATTCCCGCACTTGATGCTCCGAAAGCGCACGCTCCCGATAATTCCTCTCTGGATCTACATGTGCAAGGACATCCTCCTCAGAAGAAAACTTTTTCGCCCAGTCTCCTCCCTTTTCTTTTGTTGGCACATAATCCCTGAGCCCCCCCTCGAATTGACTCGGCGTTATTTGCCCCCAGCCGCCAAGCAATTGCTCCTTTGCTTTCTTGCGAGCTTTATTGAGGTAGCACATCCCCATTGCAGCGCCAGTCGCCGCAGCAATCCTCGCTTCCAAAGAAACGGGCTCCTGAACACAAGAATCAACACCAGCAATGACGCAATGATCTGGAAGAGGTATCCACTGCATGACCGGATCCACCCCATGCTCAATAGACATCGCGCACCCTTGCTGACCCACTGAACAAGTCAAAGCCGAAGCCAACGGAATGGTTTCCCCAAGAACCTCTCGGGCACCGTGGACTACAGCCCGAGCAATGCGAACTCCATCGACCCGCTTAATGTCAACACCAGTAGAAGCCTTAAGGGCAAGAGAAACCGAGGTGGCGAAAGCCGTTTTTGCCTGAAAACCTCCGCCAGCGGGAAGTCGATTCCAGACAACCAAAGAAAATCCAACTTTAGGCGTGTTCAATTGGTGCGTTCGCCTTAATCCAATCATCCAAGCCATCATCCGCATCATCCACGGCGCCTCTGTTTCCTCGAAAAGTTCCCGCAGAATAGCGAGGCTACGCGGCGGTCCTTTTTTGGTGTAAATATCCGAAATAACACCAGACCACTCCAAGGGCCCCCCCTCCTGCTCGGTACCAAGAAGACGAATATGGATTTGGTCGTCGTCCCGATTCTGGATTGCGCTATATACGGCCCTGTTCACGGGGATTAAAAGACTGGTAGAGCCTGTGTGCTCCCCAGGGCCCCCTAATAGGTCCATACACCCCGGGGCATGCGTAAGCCACATGGGTTCATCAAGCTGCATTAGGTCGCCCGCAACTGCCGGAAGCAGAGGGCCGATTGGTTGAAGTGGTGTAGGAAGAGAGGGTTGCGGCATCGTTTTTTCGAACTAATTACCCTTGGCGGCCCTAAGTTATGGCGATTTCTCCCAAAAAAGGCAAGCCCTAGTACCCAAAGGTTGGGGTAGGATTGCTGTAGACCGTCTCCCGGACCCCCGGTTTCGGTCCACAACCCACTCTCACCACATCATGGAACGCTTCTCCAAAATCACCCTTTCCGCCGTAATTGCTGCCCTCGTTTCGGTAGGCTGCGGCGGTGACGACAGCGGCGCGGGCTTTGCTTCGGGCGCCTTCGGTGGCTCTTCTGGGCCTCCAGACTCTTCCGGAATGATTTTTGACGGCATCGGGTCGGCCGATGCTCTCAGCACAACGGAAATTGCCATCACTTGGCCAGCTGCAACTAATGTTGAAGGCACGCCTGCAGCTTTAATGCTCTACCACGTATATAGGTTCCAGTTGAACCCAGGCATGGGGCAAACCTTCGCAGATGTACCAGCGCCCTCTGAAACTAATTTCACTTACCTAGGCAGCCCCCAGCGAGGCGCAACATCATTCGTCGACAACGGGATTATTGAACAGCCTGGAACTTCTACTTTTAGTGGAACAAATGTCTTCTATTGGGTCCGTGCCGAAGACCCTCAGGGCAGGAAATCTTTATCTCAAGTAATTGCAGGCGCAAATGTTCCCCTAGCCGGATCTGGGGACACAATGGTTTACGGCAGCAACGAAGGAACCCCTCACTACGAGTTCGCCAATATGACAGATGACGCTGGTCGTACTTGCCTTTCCTGCCACACAGTAACTCCAGGCCAAGGGAGTCTCGACCTGGACACTTGGGAAGGGATTATGACTGGCACCGGAACCTCTTCAGCCCCAGACACATTTGTTGTTCCCTACCAAGCTGAAATGACTTGGGCAAACTTCATGAGCGGGATTACTTCCAATCCTGCCCACCACCTCCTTTACCTGAGCCAAGCAAACGAAATCCTGGCGTGGAAGGATAATGTCATTGGCCCTTGGGTCGAAGACGGCGCGCTTAATTCAGTCGATTTAGAGCCTCCAATCTTTGAGTTCGACAGCATTCACAATGCCGGACAGTATTCCGCGGAGTTCACCAGCTTCAATGAAGTGACCGTGACCTGGTTCCAAGCCACCGACCCCGAAAGCAGCCCTTACGGAGCAGGTGGAGAAACCGCTGCCGGCCAAATTGACTACTACGTCTACTACGGCCCCAACTCCAACGCCATTGACTGGGACAACCCTGTTCAGGCCGACGCCTGGAACGGCGCCGGCGCCCACTCCGTCGTAATCCCTGGGTACACACAGTCAGAGATTGCAATTGTAGTGCGAGGGAAAGATAAGACGGACAACTGGACCGTCAACGAAAAAGAAATCCGACTCCGCCGATAAAGCCCGTGCTTTTCGACTCAGACCGGAGCGCTTAGCGCTCCGGTCTCTTTTTTATTGCTCCTCTGGAGGGCTCTCGCCATCGTCCCTTAAGTCTTCCGGGGGGAAATCCTCCTCAGAATCGACATAACCCAAAGCGTCCAAAAGAGAAAGGGTGTCGAGGTCGAGTTCCACCTCCACAGGATTCGAGCGATCTCCAAATCCCTGACGACGGAAATCCCACAGTTTTGCTCTCACGTCCTGCGACAAGATCGGAAGCATGGAGACTCGATTGAGCTGTTCAAAGGGATCACGAGATAAATCGAAAAATAAATCGACGCCTGCGTCCTGAATCATTCGAAAGCTTTTGTAATTTGCTGCCCATAAGTGAGACGTCTTTGGCCTAAATTTCGCTCTATGAGCAAAAACGGCACGATCCCGGAAAGCGAGCTTTTGCTCCTCTGAAGCACTCCCCCTAAGTAAGGGCCCGAGGCTTACACCGGTGCCTTCATTCGGAGGCTGAAGCCCTGCCATGTCCAGGAGTGTCGGCAAAACATCGTGAATACCTCCAAGATAAGGGATTAGTGCCGGCTGAATTCCAGGCCCACGAAATAGGAGAAGTATTTTGTTTAGCTCGACATGCAAAGAATGCCGATGCCCAATTTGTCCGTGTTCCCCGAACTCCTCCCCGTGATCAGAAAGCGCCACAAGTAAAGTTTCGGAGCCCCACCCCCAGCGTTTAAAAATTTTTTCGAGCCAGCCATCCATCCACAAAATCTCACTGTCGTATCTGGACCGCGCATCTGCTATCTCATCCTCCTGGCGCTCGTAGAGGGGCTCTCTTGGGTGGTAGGGCATGTGCGGGTCCATTAAATGCAAGTAGAGGAAATAAGGTTGATCCCCACTACTCATCTCCTCATGCCACTTGTCCAATTCTCTAAAAACGATATCAGCCGTCCCATCATCTAAGCACACAAATCGATCAAAGCCTCGGTCAAAACCAATTTCAGGGCCAATGTTGAGGTTGGTAGCCAAGCAATAAGTCCGATACCCCTCTGCCTGGAAATACTCCGGCAAAAGCTTCATGTCTTCGGGAAACTGATTAAGTATCAAAACTTCCGGAGAGGTTTCCTCCGCTTTGTCCGACCTACGACGATGGGCAAAAAATCCCTCTAAAACACCGTGAGCGGGCGGGTAGTGCCCAGTAAACAAAGACGCACAAGCGGGAGCTGTCCAAGACGTAGTCGAACGAGCCTCCTCAAACACCGCACTCTCTCTTGCCACTGAATCCAAAAAAGGCGAGGTCGGCTTCGAATAACCGAAGAAACTCAAATGATCCGGCCTCAACGTATCCAACATGAGGACAACGACATTGGGCCTATCGGGAGCTCCAGCAGATGCCAAAGGGCCCTCGCCCTGAATCAACAGAGCAGCAACAAAATTAAGAGTTAACAACAGCCGAATTCTCCTTATCTTTTTTCCAGGCTAGGACTTCCTCGTAAAGGGCGTCAACCATTTCGCTCTCCGGGACAATGCGAACCTGCTCTCCACCTCGGTAGAGGATGCCCTTTCCGCCTCCCCCCGCAATGCCGATATCTGCCTCGCTTGCCTCACCGGGGCCATTAACCACACAGCCGAGAACAGCGATTTTTATAGGGACTTCCTCTCCTGCTAATTTCTCCTCAAGCTGGTTCATTAAATCCTCTAAATCTATTTCGATGCGGCCACATGTTGGGCAAGAGATTAGTTCTGGACTGGTAACCCTTGCGCCTGTGGCCTTCAGAATGTCAAACGCAACGGGGATTTCCTCCGCTGGGTTAGCTGTAAGCGATACTCGAATGGTGTCGCCCACTCCTTCCATTAAAAGGGGCGCCAAGCCCGCTGCAGATTTCAAAGACCCATAGCCTGGTCTCCCCGCTTCCGTCACGCCCAGATGAAGAGGTACATCGGTTTCCTTCGCAAACTTCCGATTCGCCGACAAAACTGTTTTCAAATCCGTCGACTTGAGAGAGACAAGATAGTTAACGAAACCCATACCTTCAACGGTCTCACAGTGGCGCAACGCTGACTCCACCATCGCATCTGGAGAAGGCCACCCGTACTTCTCAAGAAGATCTTTCTCGATAGACCCCGAATTAACGCCTATTCGAAGCGCAACGCCCGCGTCTTTCGCCGCAGAAACTACTTCCCGAACTCTTTCCATTGAGCCAACGTTGCCGGGATTAAGGCGGACTTTGTCCACCCCAGCCTCAATGGAGCGGAGAGCGAGCCTATGGGTGAAATGAATATCAGCAACTAGGGGAACTGGGCACGCCGCGCGAATTTCTGGAAGGGCGTCTGCCGCGCGATCGTGATTCACGGTAACTCGAATAATTTCGCACCCGGCTGCCAATAAATCCTCAATTTGCGATATCGTGGCAGCAGCATCTTCAGTATCTGTATTCGTCATAGACTGAACCCGAATAGGGTGATCTCCTCCTATAGGGGTGGTGCCCACATAAACAGTCCGGGTCTTACGGCGATCAGTCATTAACTTTATTCTAGGCCGGGGACTATCCTTAGTGGCTCAACAACCTTGCAGTTCCCTCTAAACCGCCCGGAATATATATCCCCGCCACTCAGGAAAACAAACCTGCAACGGGACCCCTTTGTCCAACTGACTCAGTGGATCAAAGAAGCAGAGGACGCTAACGCCCCTCTCCCAGAAACAATGTGCCTGGCAACAATAGGCCTTGACGGCTCTCCTGCCGCAAGAATGGTTTTGCTTAAGGGCCTACAACCAGAGGGTTTAGATTTTTTCACCTGCCTGCAAAGCCAAAAAGCTAATCAACTATCAGCCGACCCTCGCGCCTGCCTCGATTTTTGGTGGAGCCCACTGAACCGGCAGGTAGTTGTAAGTGGTCAGGTGGAACCTCTCCGGAGAAAGCTCGTTGAAAAGTATTTCGAAACGAGGCCGCGAGGCAGCCAAATCGCAGCCACAATCTCTCGGCAAAGTGCACCGAGTCCAAGCCGGGACGACCTTGAAGATCGATGGCAAAAAATGGAAAATCAATTCGAAGGAGAGCAAATACCTTGCCCTGACCATTGGGGCGGATTCCGGTTAGTCCCAGAGCGATTTGAATTTTGGCAGGGGCGGGAAGACCGCCTCCATGACCGGTTCGAATTTCTGCCCACAGAAGAAGCAGGCCTCTGGGATATCAACAGGCTCGACCCTTAGACCTTATTCCGCGTCCGGGAAAATAGGGACAGGGACGCGGTTTTCATCAACCGCTACGTATGTCACTTGCGCCTCGGTCACTTGAACTTCGTCACCTGGACGGTGTCTCCGCTCAACCATCACATCTACCTTTGCTGTGAACGAGCTTCTCCCGACCTTGACTACTTGGGCGTAGATAGAAAGCAGGTCACCGACAAAGACAGGCCGATGGAAAACCACTTCATCCATAGCAACTGTTACAAACCGTCGCTCTGGGTTTAGCTTGTGCCCGGGGATTGCTCCCGCCATATCTATATGGGAGAGAATGACTCCGCCGAAAATGGCGCCTGCTGCGTTGGTATCCCTTGGTAGGAGGGTGGTCCGGATAGCTAGCTCGCGCGGGTATTCCGACATAAGCGCATTATGCCAACCATTTACTTAGATGCCCCCTAGTAAAGTCGCGAACTTGAAATAAGTCACCCTGAAAAAAATGTCCGGCGCCGCTGATTGAAACAAAATCCGCGCCTTCGTCGCTCACGCGGCTCATCCCATCTTGATCGACAAATTCATCCTTGTCTCCTGCGAGAAAAGCCATAGGTCGGGGCCAATCCTTCTCTTTCGGCCATGAATGGATAGCGTTTGGCCAACCAACCCCCAAAAAACCGGCACTCCTTCCTGGGTGCGAAAGATAGAAATCCAAACCAACTCGGGCCCCAAAAGAAAACCCCCAAATAAAACAACGGTGCGCGGGGAATCTTTCCCCTAGCCACGATAAAGCGATATCAACATCTTCCAACTCACCTGCTCCTTCATCATGGACGCCATCCGACTCCCCAGCTCCGCGCAAATCTAAGCGCAAAGCCGCGCATTTCGCTTCCAAAGCACCCAACGCGCCATGCCTAACAACATTATTGCGACGGCTGCCCCCATGCAGCGGGTGCGGATGAAGAAGAAGCACTGCCGCCTCAGAATCGAGAAGAGGGCTCTCAAGCGTTCCCACCAGTTCCCCTGCGGGACCAGCAATCGAAACCTTTTCAGGAGGAAGAGAGTCGATACCACGTACCATGTTTCTGTTTGAGCCCCGGGAGCGTATCTTCGCGAATAGTGGAACTTCTCGCCACCCTCGTTACAGACATCCCCCTCGACGAATCGCGCTTCCGAGGAGTGCTGCTGGATGTTTCGCGAAGCTCCTTGGCCGGAGCCGTTTCTCACTTCGAGCTCTCCGCTTACCATGCTTTTGGGAACGCTGAGATCGATATGCACATCAGAGATGTGGAGGTGACCTCCCGCCCAGCAAATACCGCGCCAAAAGCAGCCTTAACGGAATTAGAGAAAATCGGGTTTCTTCCTGTCACGGCCTTGGAGTTCCGAACTGATGGAACCGCAGAGTCACAAGAAGACGCGTGGGCCCTTCTGGGCCTTTATGGGATTCAGTTGCGCGGTTGGGCAATAACGGCTTATTTAGACTTCGACGAGGCTGCATTCCGAGCAGACACGACAGAAGGTTTAATCAAGGCCCCCATTGGGGGCAAGGCCAAGGGGGTGCTAATCTCTGAATCAACTCTTCGTAGACTCCAGTGTTCCGGGTAGATTGCAAAGAGCATGACGAATCATTCGCCGGCGATGCATGGGCATGTTGACCCTAAAGCCCTAGAGAGCCATTGGCTTAAAACGCTTAAAAAAGACCGCGAAAGATATCCACTAAGCCCGCTCTGGGTCGTGACACCCACAAGCCGACTTAGAAGAAGACTTCAGCAGGCCATCACTCAATCTGTGGGTTCCTGCCTTGGCATCTCCATTTTCACCCCTGTCGCCTTGCTCCGAGAAATCGGGAGAGGGGGTGGTTCTCCGAAAAGCGCAACCGCTCCTCGGCTAGTTAAACGAATTATGCTCCGCAAAGCTCTCGCTGCATCAAAAGAAGGGCGCCGCCTTTTAGTTTTCAAAGATGGAGCTGCGTCCATGGAGGCGGCCATTGAAGATCTTCGAGAAACAGGCCAGCGCGGATTCGAAACGAAGGAGGATCTCCCTGCGGCTGAAACGCTTCTGTTAACAACTTACGAGAAATATATCCGTTTGTTAGAAAACACAACGCTGGAGGATGACGTTCAGTGGTCGGACAGGATCGCTAGGGAATTATCGACAAATCAGTCAATCCCCCCTGTCCACCTCTATGGATTTGGTGAATTTACAGGCAGGAATTGGCGCCTTTTGCAATCACTTATTGCTGCAACCGAGGTTCAAGGATGGTTTCTCCTAGGGGGACGCGAAGAGGACGATAGCCCTTTTCCTGGAATGCCCCTAAAGACAATCAAGGGAAAAGCTCGGCGAGCCACCTCGGTCGCAGCCTACGGTGCACGGGGGATTAGGGCTGAGATGGAAGAGGCTCTAAATCTTGCACTCAGGTGGCATCGCGGGGGGACGCCACTCGAAGAAATAGCAATAGTGGGCAGGAGCCTCCGCCCACTACGCCCAGAACTTGGCCCATTGCTACACCAAACAGGTCTCAGGGGCGCTGTCGACGCAGGAATCCGAATCCCCTTAAACCTCTTCCCCGCAGCAAGAAAATTTCTCAACTTCGCCGAAGCCAACAACTCGCCTGACGATTTCTTTGACTCCGGACATGGGGAGGAGATTGCAGAAGAAACAGAAAAAGGACTGAGGGCGGCATGGCGAGCAGCAGAAACAGCCCAGGACCACTGCAAGGAATCCCTGCCAAGCCTTCTTGCAGAAGCTCTCGAAATGGAAGAGGTTGCGCCGTGGGAGAGAAAAGATGGTGGAGGTCTTGCCATTTTAGATTTCCAGCAAGCCCGGGGCATTCCGCGCACAGCCACGATTGTCACCGGTCTCCACCATGGCTCAATTCCGCAATCCTTCTCTGATACTGGCTTCCTCTCCGACACGCTCCGAGCAAAGCTCAATACGGCGTTAGATTTTCCCATACCGAACCAGGAGCATCAGAGGGCGAGTGAGCACAGGATGCTGGAGCAGGTACTACACACACCATCTGAGCGCTTAACCATTCTCCGTCAACAAGCAACAAGCGAGGGAACAAGCATTGCCACTTCCCCCGCATTGCGATTTTCGGAAGAGGTTATCGGTCAAAAGCTCGACTTTGCCCCGCTCCCTGGACTTACCGTCGAACGCGCCGTCCGCAGAGTAGAGCAAGGAGCGGCTAATCCAGTCGAAGGTGCATTCTCAATCTCTTCTGGGGCGAAAGCCTCTAAAGACCTTGGCTTACTCGCCAAAAAATCGCCGCCAATTAAAACCCTTCTAGGGAACGGCATCGAATGGCTAGCAATTGTCGATTCTTTCGACTCCCAAAACCTTAGCTTTGATGGCCAGCTCGAAGTCGCTCTTAATGAAAATCCAGCCGCAACACGACTTGAGGCTTACGGCTTCCAGCCTCTCGCTTTTTTCTTTGAAAAAATCCTGGGCGTTAACCGACGCGCCATGTCGCCAATCGCCGGACCCGACCCCGCGGCCCTGGGCAAAGAGGTACACAAGGTCCTCCAGATGGCCTATAAAAACAAAAGCCCAATAGAAATTCGAAAAGCTGCGCAAAAATCTTTCAAAAAAAGAATTGCACCGCTGTTTACTCTTCGAGCAGAAGAGGCACAGGAAAGCAAAGCTCTGCTTGACCACCTCCTGCGTCAATGCAGCAGCAGTATTAATCACTTCCTCGACTGGGACCTGAATCGCTTGGAAGAGGAAACCAAAGATTCAAAAATTGGAGGCGGTCCATGGCGAATCGACCCGGAATTATTGGAAACGAAAATCCCTATAAATATCAACCTCGGCAAAGGCGTAGAGCTGGCATTTGATGTACGAGCCGACCGAGTTCTGCGCGGGGAGGGAACCGCGAGAGTCTCGGATTACAAGACTGGCAACATCAGCGGTGTTAGCGATGCAAACGATTTCCTTCGCGGGAAAAAACTCCAAAATGCCCTGTATGTTCTCGGGCTCGAATCGTGCGAAGAATTCACCGATGTCCTCTGGAGCATGGAAGCTGTTCGCATTTCACCTAAAGCAAATTACAGCGCAACAACTGCTACGGGTGGAGAATTTGGTTCGGGAACCACCGCGGAAACTTGGCTCCGCAGCAGAGAGGGGGTGAAAGAAACGGCACGAATTCTGCTCTCACATCTCAGGCAAGGAACTTTTCCGCCCTACATTCGAAATAAACCTGTCATGGACCAATGGTTCTCCACCATGCGCCTCACTCACGAGCCAACCCTCACACGCATAAAAAATCACCCTAGCCTCAAGCTACTCTTCCAGCTCGAGAAGAAAAAATACACCGCGAAGGACGAAACTTCGATTTTCCTCCTCGAGACGAGGCAAGAAGAAGAATGACCAATCTTCCAGACGCCGAAGCCCGGGAAACGGCCGTTGCCAATCTCGGAAGCAACGTGGTTGTCGTAGCCGGGGCAGGATCAGGGAAAACGTCACTGCTCATAGAAAGGCTTCTGGGCTACCTCCTTCTCGAAGAAGGCTCTCTGCGTAGAGCTTGTGCCATCACTTTCACCCGCAAGGCTGCAGCGGAAATGCTGGACAGGCTCACCGAGGAAGTGGAACTCTTTTCCCAATTAGCTGCAGATAAACAGGCAGACCCAGCCACCGCAGCAGGAAGGCTCTGGGAGCGAATGGACCCCAAGAAACGACAGCGCGCTGTCGTCATAGCTGAAAAGGTTCTCAGCTCAATGGACGAAGCGCAAATTTCCACAATCCACTCTTTCTGCTCTGGATTGCTTCGGCGATGGGCCCAAGCGGCAGGTGTGTCACCCGGATTCGAAGGGGATGAGGGGAACTCGCTCGATCTCCTTGTCCAAAAACGTGGCGCTGAGATTCTGGGGGGTGCCTTGAAAGAAATCGACACGGAAGCTCTAGACGCACTGCCCCCGATTAACGACAAAGCTTTGCTTGAAATGATCCGCAAAGCTTCCCAATTCCCGCCAACCAAAATAAGCAAGAAGGACCCCGTCCACTTTGCCACTTTCGGACAATTGGCTGCTACAGGAGGTGACCGCCTTCGAACAGCATTGTGCGAAGAAGGGTGGCTGGGCTTCGACGACATCCTTCAGCGCACTCGGAATCTTCTCGCGGAGCACGAAGATATTCGCATCTTCGAGCAAGCTAGGTGGGATCACCTGTTGGTGGATGAGCTTCAAGATACCGACCCGGTCCAATACGAAATCCTCAATCTTCTTGCCGAAGGCCAAAAATCTCCCACACTTTTTCTCGTTGGAGACCCAAAACAATCTATTTACCGGTTCCGTGGTGCAGACCTAAAGGCATACGAATTGTTCTGTCAGAAGATGAACTCCAAGGGATCCCGCGTAGTCCTAACAACTAATTTCCGAAGTCGACCGGAATTGCTCCGGCCTGTAAACGACCTTTTCGCGACAACCATGGCGGAGGAGGAGGGGATCCAACCGGCATATGACCCCGTTGAGCCAAACCCTTTTGCCAAGAAGGAAAGCAAAAAAGAGCCGACGAGAATTCGAGTCGTCAACCAACCGCCACTCATCGAAAAAGAACTCCTTGGGGATCTGCGCGACAGAGAAGCCGGAATTGTCGTCCAAGAAATTCAGCGGATGCGCGCTGAGGGAACGGAATGGGGGCAAATCCTGGTCCTACTCCCTAGGCTCACTGGCCTCCAGAACTTAGTGCAAGCATTCCATGAAGCTGGCATACCTTTTACCGCCGGAGGAGGAAAGACCTTCTACAAACAGCAAGAGGTGGCAGATTTCGTAGCCCTTCTCACAGCCTGCCTCGGACCTGCCCAAGCAGGAGAAGATTACTCAACAGCAGTCCTCGCATTCTTGCGGTCCCCCATTGGGGGGATAAAAGACCAAGCCCTTTTCGACTACAAGCAATCTCTTCCTGAAAACGCGGTTTTTGGAGACCTCCCCTCAAAAGATGAGTGTCCCGATGTCTATCAAGCTTTAAATCAATTAGAAGGGTGGCAAAAGCTAACCCTCTCAACCCCCGAAGACGAAATGCCCAGACTCCTCCTGGATCAATCCGGGTTAGGGGTTTTGTGGGCGATGCGAAAAAACGGATTCCAGGCTCTTGCAAACTTAGAAAAGGCAGCAGAGTCCCTCAGCGCTCTAGTTCGAGAAAGTCGTTTTACTCTCCCAGAAGCGATAGGACTGATGAGCAATCGACTGGGCAGCGGAGACGACGCAGAACAGGGAACCAGCGAAGAAGGCAAAGAGGCGGTGACCGTTCTCACTGTCCACAAAGCCAAAGGCCTCGAGCGAGAGCGTGTCATTCTTGCCGGAATTCAAGAGAAACAAACTAGCGGGAAATCGGGGCTAAACGTTTGCCCAGACTCAGATGGTTATTGGGCAGTGCGCATTAACTCAAAGGAAAAAAGCCCCCTCTGGGAAAATCTAGAAGAAGAGGACGCGAAGCATAATCGCGCAGAAAGGCTTCGACTTCTCTACGTTGCCATGACGCGGGCCAAGGAAGAACTTGTTCTTGTCCAAACCGGCGGGGATTCGCGCGTAGAAGGCAACGTATGGCTAGAAGCGCTTGAAACGGGATGGGAATTCCGACCAGAAGGGCCACCCCCGGAAATACGCGGCATCTTATTTACCGCGCCAGAAGGAAAGGCCGCAACCATAGCATCCAGTTCGCAGGGAACGCCAAGCGCAAAAGAGGCCCTTTCCGCAATCAACGCATGGGCAGATTCCCCCCCCAAGCCCGTAGCACTCAACGCGAGCCCCTCCTCTATTGCCCATCAAATATCCAGCTATCCTCCGGACTCAGGCATCGGAGGGGAGCTAGCCGCTGCCACCGGAACGCTTATTCACAAGCTTTTCGAGATCTGGGACTTCCATTCATGGGAATCTCTCAAAAAACCAATGGACGGTGAGGGGGCAGAGATTGCAGAAAAAGAATGCGTGCCCTTGAACAGGCTCTTGACTCGAGCGGCTGACATTTTGGACCGGCTGCCAGGGACCCCTTTAGGAGACCTCCTCCTAACACTCAGGCAAGCCGAAAAGTATCCGGAGCTGCCCGCGTTACATAAAAAAGACGGGAAATCCTGGCAGGGCTTTATCGATCTTTTGTACCGAGAGAAGGGAGGCCCTTGGGTTGTAGCCGACTTCAAGACTGACGCCTCTCTAGCTCCCGAAGATGCGGTAGCTCAATACCGTGCGCAACTCGACCTGTACGGGGAAACCATTCATGCCGCCTTAGGCGAGCCCCCCGAGCTAAAGATCTTTCTCTTGGACACCGGCGTAATCGCAGATATCCCCAGCCAACGGGCAAACCAGTAAAAGGTCCCGCCCCGTGAACGGGTGTTCAATTTCAAGCTTCCAAGAATGCAAAGCTTGTCGACTCATTCCCAGATTCGCCACATCTTCAGATGTCATCTCGCCATCAAGACTGCGAAGAAATACTTCCTCGCCGACCGAGTACAGCTTATCCCCAACTATTGGGTTGCCTATATGCGCAAGGTGAACACGTAGTTGATGTTGCCTGCCCGTTAGTGGATGTAGCTCTAACAAATCCATCTCGGCAAAACGCTCGAGGACTTTCCAGCGGGTCTCCGACTGCTGACCATCTACCCGAACCCCCATGCGCATGCGCACCGTGGACCCGAGAGACCTCCCTAACGGCTCGTTGATCTCCCCGGACATTTGATTGAGATTCCCGTGCACCAAAGCGAGATATCGCTTGTCTACTCGCCTTTGCTCGAACTGGCGGCCTATCCGAGTGCGAGAGCGCTGATCTTTCGCAAGAAGAACTAGGCCGCTCGTCTCGCGATCAAGGCGATGACACAGGGTGGGCATCTCCGTGGCATCGCCCCACATTTCCCTGTGCCGAGCATGCACTCTGTGCACTAAAGAATCTCCGAGATGACCCTTGGAAGGGTGAACAGCAAGGTTTGGTGGCTTGCCGACGGCAAGGAGGTGCTCGTCTTCAAAAACCACCTCTAGCGTCCCCGGGTCCTCACTCAAAGATTCAGAAGTCGGAGGGGGAGCAGGAACCCGGAGGACAACCTCTTGCCCGGTTCGCAGCTTGAGCCCACTACGAATTGCACCAACTAACGCTTGTTGTGGGTCTTTAAAAGGAAGGACCTGAACAACGCCTTCACGCACCAAATCCCTAACACCCTCGCGCGATCTCCAGGAAATGCGACGCGTAAGGAATAAATCTAGCCGCTTTCCATGCTCGTCCTTTCCCACCTCCCACCGACGCTCTTCGTGGGGGAGGCTCAAATCGCGCTGGCCTCTTCTCTTTTTTCGTTCGGGTGGGCGGCGGGCCATAAAAATCAAACCCGGCTACGATTGCCGAGGCCTCACAGGTAAACCGTAGGGCTACTAAAACCTTGCTTGACGGCGAACTCGCTCCGCGCGCCGAATAACACGCATTCGTTCCATTTTGGCTTCCCTGCGGTCCCATGTTGGCTTGCTAAAAAAGGAAAGATCTTTCATGCGGTTAAAGATGCCACCTTGATTGCAATGCCTCTTAAAGCGGCGTATTGCTGCCTC
>DNPI01000229.1 GCA_003501525.1 Planctomycetota bacterium | reverse complement strand
AAGCTCGACTTTTTTCGGGCAAGGGTTTTTCCGCTCGGACCTACAAGCCGGGAATTTTTAGGTTTCGTGGGCTCTCTCCTGACCCGGCGGCCGTCCTCATGCTTCATTTGCCCGGCTATAGATTGGTCACGATGTTTCCTTTTGAGGTCCCTCAAGAAGGGCCGATGCCTGAATTCGTTCTCCGGAAGTCTCTCCCTATTGAGGGGCATGTCGTGGATGCAGAAGGGAATCCTGTCGCAGGAGCAAGCGTGAACGCTTCTCCTCTGAGTCTTCCTGGTGTGGAAGATCCCTCTTTCTTTCCGGTTCCCCATCCGGAGGAAATTTTTTCCCTAAATCAAGTTGTCAGCAACGAGAACGGGGACTTTGCCTTCTCAGATTTGCGGGAGGTGGAGTACAGGGTGTTCGTGAAGGAGCTTGAGGGGAAGGAGTCTTCCGCTGTTGTCGCTCGCCCGGGTGAGGAACGCCTACTCCGGTTGGTGGTCCCTTAGGCCTGCTCGGGGAGAGCGCAGGTTCAGGCCTTTTGGTTGCGAGTGCGCTCGAATTGGTGGATTCCGTATGCCAGGAGCCAGAGCCCTGATGTTCCTGAATGAACCCATCGCCAAATTTCGCGCCAAATTTCTTCAACAGATATCTGAAGTAAGTATCCGGAGAGCACCATGGGAAGCAGCGTTGTGGCAAGAAGAATGCCTGTCCGACGGTGCTTCTTATGTTGTTCTTTGATTCTTGCCCATGCATGTCGCTTCCAGATTAACCCTGAAGCGAAAATTAAGATTGGAGCGGTGAGGATGTGGAAGTGCTGGAAGTCGCCTTGAAGAGGGTGGACCCCGATGCCGAATTCGTCTGCGGGGAGCTCTGCGAGCCAAAGGGTCCAGAAATAGGCTAGGCCAGTAATCCCTACTAAGGCCGCAGCCGCATGATGAATTAGTGCTTCCGCTCGGCTCACTAGTCGCTAAGGACCTTATGGAGAGCCAGTGTGCGACGCGAACAATTAACGGTTGCTCGGGCTGTTAGTGTTGCCCCAGTTACCGCGCTGATTCCCTTCTTTAGCCGCAACTTGTCGTCAAGCTGATGGCTGTCGAATTGTTTGTACCAGCGTGGCCCGGGCATGTAGTTGGCAGGTTCGTTGAAGCGAAAAACGTCAATTCTTTTAAGGGTCTCGCTGGGCAGTACGGAAACCATAAGGGTTTCCGGAAGAGTACGCACTCGGTGTCGATCGAAATAGATAAAACCCAAAGCTCGGCCCTCATTTTCGGCTACCCAGCGATGTACTGGCCCTTCGGGGATTGATATTCCAGCAAGAGCTTCCGCTTTTTCGTGTTGTTCTGCTGAAGGCCAGAGGGTCTCTTTTCTAAAAGAGGCCTCAGGGAATGTTTTGTGCAGAGCTTCTTCGATGGACAACAACGTATTCCCCGTCCCCCCAAGGGGGACGAGGAATACAGCAATAAGCAGCGTGCGAATCAAGGTGGGTAGTTTCCGGTTTTCCCTCTTTATTAATGCGCGATGCTTTCCTTAGAAGACATACCCGACTGAGACGCCAAGGATATCTTCATCAGCGCTGCCATCGGCAAAGGAGTTGGTCGTACTGTCCATTTTGAAGATGATTTCGTCAATGGGCTGCCATGCAACTCCCATTGTTAAGTTGGTAATCTCAGAACCAGTAGATGCGTTGTCGGAGTCGAGATCGTATGCCCCCTTGCGAACGAAAGGCATTAGTGAGGAGTCAGACCCAGCCAATAGGTCGTATCCAGCTTCTACATACCAGCCGTCCATTGTTTCGTCGATGCCGGAATCCCGCCCGATTGAGCCACTCGCCCAGAGGGTGCGAATACGCAAAGGGCCGTTGTCGTATTGAGCGTGTATATCGGTTATTGATGTCGGAAGGTCTTCGCGGTTGGTGACGTCCTCGTCTTGGCCCGAGTTGCCGCTGAACATGGAGGCTCCAATCATGAGTCCGTTGTCGATTTCCCAATCCACTCGGGCGGCAACAGCGGGGCTATTGGCGATGGCCTTGCTGCCCTTTTGGCGCCAGTCGCGAAGGCCGCTATCCATTGCGTCGTAGTCCGTCCCATCATGAGGGGCATCTAGGCCCTCCATTAGGTAGAGGCGGTAAGAGAGGTTTTCGGAGAGATTTCCCCAGATTCCGGCTCCGTTTGCATGCCACGTAGAGGGCATGATTTGGCGTTCCATTTCGGGCCGGTTGGCGCTCCAGAAGGTGGTTGGTTCGTGCATCTCGTTGATAAATCCTGATGGAACAAGAAGGTGGCCGACACGTGCATTTACTGCGTCTGATCCTCCCATCCAATCAAGGTAAGCGAATTCAACAGCTGTCTCATTTACGTGTTCCCACTCAATCTCGGAATTGAAGAGCCAATCTTCGTTAAAGCGGTAGCCTATGTAGGTGATGGCACGATAAAAGTCGAGTTGGTCGTTTGCTCCGGATTCGCCAGTGAAAAGCATCTCGCCGTAGCCGCCGATTGAGACTCCTTGGTCCACTGCGTAAATGTTGGAAGCAGCGGGTCCGAGTCCATGCATCGACTGTAAATCACCTTTGTTGCCTGTTTCGCCTAGGCTTAAATCGTTAATTTGTTGGGCTAGTTGATCAATGCGGCGTGATAGTTCCTGAGCGCTTTCTTGGGCGGGAAGCATTCCCGCTAGAAGGAGGAGGGACGCGAGAGAGGGCAGGGTTTTTTCCATGCGGCGCAGGTGTTATGATATTGAGACTCATTCTCAATAAGAAAAGCGGATTTTTTTGTTTCTTCGCTGTGGCCGTTTTTTTCTGCTTTTCTTCTATCATCTCGGCCTTCTATGAAGTTGGCTCCCCCTCAAGATGGATATAGGCAGGATTTAGAGATGCGTGGTCTTGCGGCTCTCGTCGAATCTTTGACTCCCCGGCGTGAGCAGCTTGCCCGGCATCCGATGTACACCAATCTCGGTCAACCGGAATCGGTGCAGGTCTTTATGGAGCATCATGTGTTCGCTGTTTGGGATTTCATGTCTTTGCTGAAAAGACTGCAACGCGAGGTGACTTGCGTTGCGATTCCATGGGTCCCTGTGGGGTCACCCGCTACAAGACGTTTTGTTAATTTGCTTGTTGCAGAGGAAGAAAGTGATCAGCTCGATGATGGAACCATCGCCAGTCATTTTGAGTTGTATTTGGCTGGGATGCGCGAAGCCGGCGCAGCTACAGATCCTATAGGAACTTTTCTTTCCGACATAAAATCGGGTGTTTCGGTGGAAGAGGCTTTGTGCGGAAAAGAAATACCGCCTGCAGCTGCTTGCTTTGTGAAGTCTACATGGGAGTGGGCTCAGCAATCTTCGCTACCGGCCGTTGCCTCAGCATTCTTTTTTGGGCGTGAGGAACTTATCCCTCAAATGTTTCAGCCGATTTTAGATTGCTCCCAAGATAGGCCCGACATGCGCATATTTAGAGCCTATCTCGTGCGGCATTTAGAGTTGGATGGTGGGCATCATGGAGAGATGGCTGGGGCACTAGTTAGCCAATTGTGCGGGAATGATTCTGCTTCTTGGAACGAAGCAAAGAATGCAGCTGAAGCTTCTTTAATGTCACGGAAGGCACTTTGGGATGGCGTAGCTGGAATCCTAGCCGAGTAGTGTTGGCAGGGATTTTGTTTATATAAGGTGATGTTTTGGCCTCACGATTAACCTTTACAGGTTAACTTGTGGCGAATGGAATCCTCTCTTGGTGATTTTGTTCAGGGAGTTGCCGATGGCCAAATAGGTCGAGAAAAGGCAATTGCTTGGTTGCATGATGTCTATTCGGGCGGCCTTTCCGCTGAAGAGACTGTTGAGTTAACTCTGGCCATGGCGAATTCAGGGATTAGGCTTTCGTGGGAAGGTATTGAGGGTGAATGTGTGGACAAGCACTCGACGGGTGGCGTAGGAGACAAGGTTTCTCTAGTTCTGGCTCCACTTTGGGCGGCGCTCGGGTTCAACGTTCCAATGTTGTCGGGTAGAGGGTTGGGCATTACTGGCGGGACATTGGACAAGCTCGAGTCAATACCGGGCTTTCGCACTGACTTAGAACCAAATGAGTTGAGAGCAGTACTAGATAGCGCTGGATGCTTTATTAATGGGCAAACAAGTGCTTTGGCCCCCGCTGATCGCGTGCTCTATGCGCTGAGGAACGAAACTGACACCATTGACTCCGTTCCTTTGATTACCGCATCAATCCTTTCCAAGAAACTTGCCGAGGGAGTGAGCCGGTTAGTGATGGATGTTAAATATGGTTCTGGGGCCTTTAT
>DNPI01000032.1 GCA_003501525.1 Planctomycetota bacterium | reverse complement strand
TCGATACCAGCCTTCCGGCCGGCTGGACGGATATTTTTTGCGCATTGCCAGGAATTTGTGGATTGATTCGCGTCGAAAAAAAAGGCCTATTTCAGCAGGGGAGAATCTCCCGCAGGAGGCGGATGACAGGCCATCGCCCGTTGCTCTGGCTGATGTGGCAGGGCGAAGGGAAGTACTGCGTGCGGCGATGGAGACGCTGGAGGAGGGAACGCGCGAGCTTTTGGATTTGGCTATTTTGCAGGATCTTCCCTATAAAGAGGTGAGTACTATTTTGGAGATTCCAGTGGGAACAGTGAAATCGAGGGTCTTTTATGCTCTGCGCAAACTACGTAGATTGCTTGAAGGGATTGACCCTTCCACGGAGGCGGATATTTGACTCAAGAATTGCCAAAGGAATTCGAAGAGATTGCTGGGGAATTGCGCAGTGCATGCTCAGATCCGGATCTCTCGGAGCATTTTCGCGCGGTTTTGCAGGCCAGGATTCAGGAAAAGCCATGGAGCCTGCGCGGGGCTTTTGTTCGCAGCCCTCTCCTTCGCGTGGCAGCTACCGTGCTGCTGATGCTCTCAGTGGCGGCACCAGGAGCTGCTTTGTTTGCCCTGTGGAAGGACTCGAGTTCTGAGGTTAACCCCATTGAAGTTCGTTTTCGGGAACCGGCTCCTTCCTTGGAGAATTCTCCTCCCGATGTTTTGAAACCGGTGGCCCCCGAAGAATTTGCTGTGGATGCTGAGTATGCGGCCCCGGGGTTAATCGATTTAAAGAAAAAGAGGCGCTTGGCGCTTGCTGTGGCGCATTGGTCTTCCCATGGTCGAACTGCTGACTTGCAGCCTGCATGGCCCGGACTCCGTCTGGAAATTTCTCCTGTAGATCTGTGGGAGAATTTAGAGGCGGCCCTTGTTTCGCAACAGGAGTCAATTCCAGCTGATACTGAGCAGCAGGTTCGGGATGCCTGGAGTCGCTGTGGCCCAAACGACGAGGTTTGGCTCGCCCCTTGGATGTGGGTGCTGGATAATGAAATTCCAGAGGGTTTTCAGGGCCAGTGGCATGATTTGTTTGAGGCTGCTCTGCAGGCGCAAGCGCATCCACGTAGGTAGTTTTTCTTTTCCAGAGCTAAGTTGGGTTCAGGGCTGAAAGGTGATGCCTAGTGAGCTATTCTTTTGCCTGTGTCCTTCTTCCCCCTCCTTATTTCCTACGCTTGCTTAGCTCAGGAGCCGACCCCGCTGACAGTCGAAGATGCCGCGCATTTAGCTGCCTCTAATGCTCCCGCAGCGCGCCAAGCGGGTTTTTCTGTATTGGCTGCTAAATATGGAATAAGGGAAGCGGGGGGGGCGTTTGACCCTGTTTTCTTTGTTGACAGTACATGGGCCTATGCCGATCGTCCTGCCAGTGGCTTTGCGGGGACTTTTTTCGGTTCATCCGAGACAACGGCCTTGAGGGGCGAGCAGGGTGTTCGAGCAGCTTTGATGACCGGCGGAACTATTTCTATAAGTCTTCAGGAGGACTACACGAATTATGTTTACACCCCTGCGTTTTCGGACGAATTGTCAGAATCAAATTTGTCACTTAATCTTGCTTTTACCCAACCACTTCTCCGGGGAGCATGGGAGCTTGCTGCGACGCAAGGACTGCGAACGGCGGAGCTCGGGTATGGGCAGAGCCTAGCGAACCTTAGTCAGGCCGTTCTCGATGGGGTGCAGCAGGCGGTTGAAGCTTATTGGGATTTAGCCTTTGCTTTGGAGGATGTGGCGGTGAAAGTGTTTTCTTTAAAGCTGGCGGAAGAACTTCGCGATGTGACACGCGCTCGATATGAGGTGGGCTCTGTCGCAGAAGTTGAATTGGTGCAGACCGAAGCCGACATCGCCTCTAGGGAAGAGGCGCTTTTGACAGCGCGTAATACAGTTGCCCAAGCACAGGACGCACTTCGAGTCCTTCTTTTCGGATTGGAAGACACCAAGGAGTGGTCAAAAGTTTTTGAAACGGTGAGTTTGCCTCCCTCTCCCCTCCCCAATGAGGTCGCTTGGGAAGAGGCGTTGGCTGAGGCGCTGGCAAATCGTCCAGATGTTCAAGGCCTGAGACTTCAAGTTAAGGAAAAAGATTTGGTGTGGAAAGTGGCCAAAGAGGGGGTTCAGCCGAAGTTGGACTTTGTGGCTGCCGGTAATTTTTACGGACAAGATGAGCAGGTGGGAGGGGCTTTCTCAAACATGGCATATTGGGATTTTCCTGGGTTCTCTTTCGGGCTGAATCTTGAAGTCCCTTTCGCCAATGCTGCTCTCACTGGAGCAGAGCGGCGTGCTTGGAACGAATATCGCTTGGCGGTTCGACAATTACGAGATCAAGAGAATGAGGTTGCGCGGGCGGTTCGGGATGCTGTTCGTGGTGTCGCTTATTTAGCGGAGCGTGTGGCGGCAACTCGAAAAGCCACTAAGGTGGCGGAAAGACAGCTCGAGGCTGAACAACGCAGATTGCAAGAAGGAGCCTCAACAAACTTTCAGGTGCTTCAGTTTCAGGAAGACCTTGTCTCTGCGAAGAGTGCCGAAGCAGGAGCTCGCATGGGCTATGCGAAGGCTGTCGCTAAGCTC